>SXHS01000012.1 GCA_005773145.1 Planctomycetaceae bacterium
GCAACACCCGGTTTACGCTGATTTGCGGGCCGGGACCATCGTCACGATCAGCGAGGACTCGGGCGTTTTTGAAATCCGCGACCAGTATCCGATCGATTTGCCTGGCGACGGGGGGGGAGCACCCGGACACGACACGGGGTTTGTGTACGACTTAAACACCAACACATCCTTTGATCCTTTCGCAGGCAGCGATTGGCACATGCACTTGCACGTGGACGAGGCTTTCACGGATCTTGGTCTTCCGACACCTTACTTCGAGGGCTTTTCCGACGCTAAGGCTGACAACGATGATTGGCGTGTCACGGTGTTTGATAGCACGAATAACACCATTGTAGCCCAGGCCGAGCAACCTGGCGTGATGACCGACTTGCTGACCGGTCGTCGACACGCGCCGCTGGGCGAGGGGGACCTCAACTACACCGGTTCGGGCGTCAACAACCAGGAGAACTTCACCAACCGCGGCACACCGGGATCTGCAACCGTGTCCAATGACTTCGAGGACACCGACTTCTCGAGTTTCGGTATGCCCAATGGGTTCAACAACCTGTCGGAGCTCACGCTCGATGGAGTACAGGACTTCTCCGGCATGCGAAATCCGGTACTGAACAATACGTTCGATGTGAACGTGGCGGGCACGAGTAATTTTAACGCGGCCGGAAGCTGGAAGTTGGCCGACACTGGCAGCACGCCGGGGACCGGGCCCCAAGCCGCCTGGACCACTCGCATTACGAATCCCACCCCCGTGAATGCCACGACCCAAGTTACGGCCAATGCAACCATCGCCTTTGCCACCATTCAGGGCGTGAACAGTGCTACCGCCACCTTGGAGGTCCAGCCCGGCGCCACGCTGACCGTTGCCGGTGGCACCCAGCCGGGTCGCGTTTTAGTCCATGAGGACGGCGTGCTACGTGTCGATGGTAACCTAGCCGCCAATACGGTGGAATTATTCGCTGAAGGGACCGTCCAGGGCGCTGGCACGATCCAAGGCACGCTGCGCAATCCGGTCGGCAATGTAGCGCCGGGGAACAGCGCCGGAAAACTGACGGTTCAGGGCAATTACACCCAAGGCGCGGCGGGGACACTCACATTGGAACTCGGCGGAGCGACGGCCGCACGTGTCGCGGGCACGGATTACGACCAATTGAAGGTCACTGGAACGGCCACTCTCGCGGGCGCTTTGAGGATCACCAAACTGCCATCTCTCGTCGATTTGGGATCGACCATCCCCATCACGTTAGCCAACCGTGGCAAGTCGGCCACCTTTACGTTGCTTGACACAGACGGCAGTATCGTGGGTGACTTCGCGACCAAGACATACGACGGCGTAGCGCTGAATGCGGAGGAAGGAAAGGGAATCAGAAAGTCAACGTCGATCGCTAACAACGACCTGATCTTCACGATTTTTAATGCCAAAGCAGGCGATACTGACTTCGATCTAATCGTCTCGGCCACCGACGTTTTCAGGGCAGTGAATAATCTTGGACCAGCGGCCGTCGGGGGTGATTGGTCTCGGGGCAACTTCGACCTTGATAACTTGGTGAGCGCCACCGATGTGTTTACCGCTGTGAACAGTCTCGGTGCGTATTCCCCGGTGCCAACCTTTGGCGTCGCATCCAGCGTCCCCGAACCCTGTAGCGGGACGCTCGTCATGCTGGTGTTTGGATTGGCCGTTCCCTGCTGGCGTCGTCGCTGCCATTGATAGGTTGTAGCGTTTCTTAGTGTTTGGTTTTTTTCAACGAGGAGATGTCTAATGAGTGTACGATTGTCTGTTGTGCATGCCCTAGTGGCGTGTGGCCTGTGCTTGGCTGGCCAGAATGCCATGGCCGCACTAAGGATCACGGAGGCCGCCAGCACGTCCGGCGCGCCGATCGGCATATTGAACGGACAGGATTGGTGGGAGCTGACCAATACGGGTCCAGGCTCCGTATCCCTGAACGGCTATTCGTGGGAGGATAACCCGGTTTCGAATGACCGGGGCATTTTTCCGAATGGTATTACGGTCGCCGCGGGCGAATCGATCATCATTCAGCAGGGGCCAGCGGGTGTCGCCGCCGCGTTCCGTACCACTTGGAGTCTCCCCAACTCCGTGCAGGTGCTGGAAGGGTCGAGCTTTACCGGCCCCAATGGTTTCTCGGGGTTGGGTTCGAGCGGTGATGGGGTGAATCTGTTTGATAACACCAATACGCTGGTATCTTCGGTCACGTTCGGTGCTTCCACCAGTGGCGTGTCGTTTGAATGGGACACATCTGGGGCCAGCCTGGGCCTGAGCGTCGCCGGCCAGAATGGTGCCTACCAAGTGGCCAACAGCCGGGTTGGTTCGCCGGGCGTGGCTGTTCCCGAGCCCGCCGCATTGGCGTTTCTGACAACGTCGTTGGCTGGATTGGCCTGCCTGCGACGACGCCCACTGGCCGCCTAGTGGTTGATACGCCGGTAGTCGTTTTTGAGGACCTAACGGACCGTCCGAGAAGAAAAGAAGAGCAGTGCCTCACCGCGCTGGCTGTCGTGCGACACTCGTGTCGCACGGCAGCCTGCCCTCGCTGACGCTTCGGGTTACGAGCCAGCGCCTCATGATCATGGCGCTGCCCGTTGGGGCGTGATCCGGCCAGCGTCGAGTGTCCCCCGCGGGTGGGCTATCGACTGCGAGAGTACGGATAGCCGATGGGGATGGGGGTCAATTCGCTGTGGCCGAGCACGGCGTCTTCCGGGTCGGAGCCAGCGGCCGGAATGCCGAGGCGATTCAAGTAGATGTTGTCTTCCGTCTGAGGGCAATTGCCCAACGTGCATCCATTTACGAATTGCACATGTCCATCCGCAAACCAGACGTTCCGTCCCCCTCCACCGTGCCGCCCCGAGACGTCCGCTGAGCGATCTCCCGGGATCGTGCTAAGATCAAGGCTATCGGCCAAGATGGGCGAGTCGGCTTGGCCGTTGTCTTTCACACCTTGGTACACACCCTGACTGAGCCACCCCAAGCGGTAGGCATAATCGGGTGAGGCCTCCCGCTGGATCTGCAAGCGGCGTGGTCCTGCAGCCCGTTGCCAATCCCCCAGGCTGGCCAAGGCGGTCGGTAACGTCATGGGGCTGGCTTGCTGCACGCTGGGACAACGCAGTTGGCTGGGGTCATTCATCATGCCGGCATCCACCAGCTCCATGGCGTATCGTCCCGCAAACGGCTCTGAGCTGGGGTAATAACCTCGGGCCAGTTGTGCGTACTCGTGTAATGCGTGCCCAGTGAGTCGCAGATTGTCTTGACAGGCCAATCGGCGCGCCTGATCGCGACTATGGGAGATGGTGGGAAAGAACAACATAGCGGCGGCCAAGCAGACGCCGGCGGCCACGGCGAAGTCGGCCATGGACCAACGTAGGCGGTCGCGGCTGGTTGCGCCTCGTTCGTCACCCCACCCCGTCGTGCGGGTTTGGACCGGACCGACCCCATGCAGCTGGGGGCTCTGCGATGCGGCCACGTGCTGTCCCACGAGAGCGCAGGTCCGCTCCGCCAAATCAGGAGGCGGAGGGGGCTGGTGTCGGCAGCAGGACAAGGGAGCAACGCGGGCGTCGAGCAGCCGCAGTTCCTCCCGCAACTGAGGGTCCCCCTCAAGTTGCCGACGTACCTCGTCATGCTCGTGAGCATCCAGCGCACCGAGCAGGTATCCCAACAGATTTTCGCGCGTCATTGTGTTTCTTAGGGCTCAACTTGGGTTGAATTCCAGTCCTCGGTCAATTTGAGGATGGCCGCATGCACGCGACTCTTTGCCGTGCCTACGGGAATCGATAACACCTCGGCCGCCTCCCGGTACTTCAATCCTTGAAAATAAACCAGGTCGACCACCAACCGCAAACTCTCGGGCAGGTCCTCCAGGGCCTTTTGAACCCATGCCTGCTCCTCGCTGCCGGAAACCGTATCCGCCGGCCCCAGCCCACGGCTTTCCAACACGCTTCCCAGGTTACCAGCGGGGGCGTCCTCGCCGCCGGCGGACTGGTCGAGACTTACTGACCGATGCCGCCGGTTGCGACGCTTCAAATCGATAGCCTGATGCGTGGCAATCATATACAGCCAAGGCCTCACGCGACGACCCGCCTCAAACTGGTCACATTTGAGATGCATTTGCAGGAAAGTCGCCTGAAACGCATCCTCGGCCAAATGCGGGTCGCCTAGGTAGCGACGCAGGTAGGCGTAAATCTCCCCTTCGAAGCGCTTAACGAGCCGCGCAAAATCCCCCGGGACACCCGTCCGTCGGTAGCTGAGGAGCAGCTCCTCATCCGTCCGCGTGTCCGTATCCGGCCCGCTGTTTTCGCCACGTTCCCAAAT
The DNA here is from genome assembly GCA_005773145.1 of Planctomycetaceae bacterium. Taxonomy (GTDB): domain Bacteria; phylum Planctomycetota; class Planctomycetia; order Pirellulales; family Pirellulaceae; genus SXHS01. The sequence continues at coordinate 4,310 of SXHS01000012.1, forward strand.
CTTCAAGGCAGTACTCATCTTGTTGTACGCATGCCTTCGGAAAAAGTTCGCCGACCCGGCGCCCCATCCCTGATTTTTTTCCACTGGGGCAATCACCACAGTCGACAAAGGAGTGAAAAGTCACACAGCAGAACCTATGAGCAAAACCCGTGCCAATCCGAACGGAAGCCAGCGAACTGTGCCCCTGCCCCCTACGTAATGGCATAGGAGGACTAGGTTTTCGCTGGTTTATGGCGATGGTTGCCGGTCGCACATCGGCGGCCTGGGTCGGTATTTTTTTCAGGAAACCCCGCCATTTCTTACACGCGGTTGCATCTATGGCAGCCGCTGGCAGCGGGCTGGCAGCTTTTCGTCGTCGTCGGCCGTTTGCGAGACCTTCGCGTATGCTTCCATGGGGCCTTGAGGCCGCTAGCTCCGGTGTGTGGGGCGCAGATTTGGCGGTTGCCGGGGAGGCCTGTTGAATTTGCGCGTACCGGATCGCAGCAGACTGTTCAATTTTAAGTCGTCACATCTGCTCTCGGTGTTATCCGCCCGATTCGCTAGACTCTCCCACCCTGATTGGGCCCACGACGCTTGGCCCCGGGGGAGTACCTCCGCAAGCGACACATCAGCAGGCATCGGGTTTTGGCGGAATAATGTCCATGTATCAACCATCCGAACTGGGGCAAGGCTGGAGGCCGATCGCGACGGTGATGGGATTGTTCTTCGTCGCCATGCTCCCCTTCGCCAGTGCGTATCTCTGGCATCATCCGGACGAGCGGCATTATACGGATGCGGCCACTCAAATGATTCAACGGGCCGATTATTGGACGCCGAGAACGGCGGACGGCCAGCTGCGTTTCCATAAGCCCTATTTGGCGTATTGGCTCGTGGCGGCCAGCTATCGAGGATTTGGGGTGAGCGCCGCATCGTCGCGAATTCCATTCCTCCTCGTCGCCTGCGGGGTGATTGGCTTGACGGCTGGGATGGCGAGGCTCATCAGTCGCGCGCCTCATGCGCCGCTATTGGCTGCGGCCATTGTGGCGTGTCACCCGGTACTGATCCTCAGCGCCACCCGCTCTATTCCGGACATTCTGTTATGTGCCAGTCTGTTATTGAGCGTGTGGGGGTTTCTGCGCATTACCGCGTTTGGCAGCGGTTCGCCCCGAGCGTATTGGGCCGCCTATTTGGGCGCGGGTTTCGGAGTCGCCGCGAAGGGTTTGCCCGCGTTGGCATTCCTTCTGTTCGCATGGGGGTTTGCCCTATTCAATCCTTGGCAGCGTGTGGCTTGGCGGCGTCTGCTGCATATCCCCAGCATGATCGTCGGCGGGGTGGTGGGCTTCTGGTGGTTTGTGGCGATGCATGCAATACACGGATCGGCGGCCATGCAGGGCTTTCTGGCCGATCAAGCAACCCAGCGAGTGATTGCCAACCCCTGGCAATCCGTACGGCAGTTTCTGCTCTTCTTTGCCCTTTGCCTGGTACCCCTGGCGGTGTGGTGTTTACCTTTGGCCATGCCGTCCGTCGTCAGGCGTTGGCTGCAGCACCTGGATGACCAGCAGCGGCAGGCCTACCGATTCCTGCTGGGATGGCTGATTGTGTTTGCCGGCTTGGCGTGTCACGTGCAGGACCTTTCCGTCCGCTACACGCTCCCCATGGCTCCTCTCTTGGCGGTGACGGTGGCCGACATGATGGGTCGAATCCACCCGTCGAATCTCCGCAGTTGGCTGCGGGTGCTGCTGGTGATCGCCCTAGGAACGTCGTTCCTCGTGTTGATTGCGGGAACCACCGGTAGCTACCAGGGCCTTCCCCGGCGCGAAGATTGGGTGCCAATGGCGTTGCTCATAGGGACAGCGGTGGCGCTATGGCGTGTCGGGTGGCGGGGTAGCATGGTCGAGAATGCCGTCTGTCTGCCATCCGCCGTGGTGTTAGTGATGCTTGCGGCGCTGGTATCGGTGCGACATTGGGCCCTTCCGGATCAAGGGACCCAGATTGCCCAGTCCCTGGCTCAGCTTTTTCCCAGCTACGACCGGCCAGTTCCACTTTTGGCCAAACCGGCCCTGGCGAGTAAAGTACGGGTCGCGGCGCAGGGGCGCGCCGCCGTGGAGCGCATACGGTTTAAGGACTGGCACACGGTCCGCAGCGCCGAGGTACTGGTGGTTCCGGAAGAACTGGCGGCCGATCTCGACCCCAAGACGTATCGATTCTATCGTTCATCGCAAGGATTCCGCGATCTCTCGCCTTGGGGCGTCTTGGCCTCCATTTTGAGTGGGAATCTGCCACGTTTTCTGCATGAGCGGCGAGATGCGTTTCTCGTTGCGGTACGGCACGAGCCGACCGAGGTCCAGCAGGTCTCGCACGACGGCCAGCCACCTGCGGGCCCCTCCCGTTTGACACGGCGGGTCGCTCCGTAGTACAATGGCGGGCGCTGCGTCGCACGCCGGATCCACTCGTCTCATCTTTGCTATCTGCACGCTTCGATCCACGAGTCTGCTCGAATCAAGATCGGTTTGGCGATTGGCGGGGCCGACTGCATACGTGCCTACGTAGATAGTCGCAGCGGGGGCTGTCTGCGGGAAAGGAGCCATTTATGACTGCCGTCATCCATCGGACATTGGTGATCAATGCGGCGTTTCTTCAGTAGATCAAGGAGGACAACCGCGAGTTGCGGGACTTACTGGCCCGCTGCCGCAAGTTATTGGGCCCCAACCACGAAACGCCCCGTAACGCCGAAATCATGGACCTCTTGGAGGAATTGTGTGATCAATTGGGCATGCACTTCGCCCTGGAAGAGGCCTTTGGCTACTTTGAGGATGCCATATACGAAGCCCCTCAACTATCCTCCGCAGCCGAGTCGTTGCGTCAGGAACATGCCGTGCTGTTTTGCGTATTTTGCGGTGTGACGGAGATCGCGGAGCGATTAAGATATCGTCATGCCAGCGTACGCCAGCGGCAGGAGTTGGCGGAGGCCTTTCATTGCTTTGATGCCGCCTTTTGTGATCATGAATCACGCGAAGCAGCATTAATCGTGCAGGCCATACAAGACGAAATTGGGGTGGGCGACTGAGACCATCTAGAAAGGATTTGGCATGGCGCTGCCAACAACTGAGGCCGTAGGGCGACCGATGGAAATCCTGTTGATCGAGGATAGCCTGGTCGATGCGCGATTTGCGATCTTGGCATTGCGAAAGAGTGCCGTACAGCATCGCATGACGCTCCTCCGCGACGGGCAGGAGGCTACTCAGTTTCTCCTGCGCGAGGGCATCTTTGGCCGGGCGCCGCGCCCGGACGTGATCCTGCTGGATTTGAATCTGCCGATCCGCGATGGCTTTCAGCTGCTGCAAGACATCAAGTCGTCACCCGAGTTGTGCGACATTCCAGTCGTGATCATGACCGCGACCGAGTCCCATCGGGATGCGCTGCGGGCCCAACTCTCCGACGCCGATTGGTTTCTTACCAAACCGGTCAACCTGCCGAAGTTCTTGGAATTGGTCCAGCAGTTGCGTACTCACTGGCGTCACGACGTCATCCTGCCAGTTGAGGTGTGTTGACGAACCGTCGGCGTTTGTGGTCGCTTCGCGTTCCTCGCTACTTGTCGCACCGCTGCAGATATTCCTGATAGGCGGCTGACACGTCGGCGTGTTGCGGCTCTGTCCCGGCATGCAGCCAGACGCCGTAGCGGAGACGAAACGGCTCCCCCGCTTTGACCTCTAGGCGGTAGGGTTCTCCGTGCTGGCTCCACGCCCTCCCGAATAGATTCACGGCCATAAAACCATAATCGCGGGCATGCACGCGGCTGGGACGCAGATTACCGGGATGCGTCATCACGGCGACACCGGCGAAGCGTCCCTGCAAAGGGCCCGAGTAATCGACCCATTCCGACGCTTGCCCCCAAACTTCTTTGCCGTTTCGCCGACGGGCCGAATCGAGAATCCGTCCGTGTCCACCCTTGTCCACGCTAATGGGGCTGGCGACCCGAACCCCCAACCCCATCTCCTCCTGATCTCCAAAGGCGAATGGCATATCCGACGTGAACGTCGAATCCCAAATCAACCAATAACCCCTGGGCTGGACATAAAAGGTGAACCGACAGTCCTCTTGGCAGATGGTTCGCGACGGATCGTCGTGCGCCAGATAACGGTTGCGGACGGCGAATCCACCTGAGTCGCCTTTCCCTTGCGGCAGTTGCAGGAACTCGGCATGCTGGACGCGTGCCTTTAGTCGCCAGTAGTCCGAGCCGCTGATGTCACCAAACGCCAGCCACAGGCCAGGATGCAAGTCCGCGTGATCCGTCGCATCCTGCCCCTCAATGGGCGGGAAGTTGCGTGTGACCTGAATGCCCCCCGGTGCGTGTGCATGGTAGAAATAGGGGCGTGTGATATGGGGATCTTGATAAACGTAGGTGATGAGCGGATGTTCTCCGGCAGTAACGACCACCTTGCCGTCCGTGTGCGCGAATGCCAATGGCAGCGACTCGTCGGCCGAAGTCCCGACCGCACTCGCAAGACTAATGGTCAGAATCAGGATGCCCCGCGCCCTATTCGTCAATCCGCGAACAACCACGGTTCGTCCTCCTCTTGGTTCAATATCAAGGAACGCTACGGCCCGTAAGGGAATTGGCATCGACCAACTCCACCGAGGTCTCTGCATACACGGCGTCCCCTTCCAACGCAGCGACGGCCCGGACCAGCAAGGGCATGTTGAGCGGCCCGACCACGTCGCCAAAGTGCAGTTGGAGAACGCCCTGGTCGGAGTCGGCCGGAATGACCAGCGGCTCAGCCGTCACTCCTTTCATATGGGCAGGTCGGACGATTTCGATGGTGATGGGCACGGCCCCGAGCGCTCCGCGTGACACAGCCAATGGCAGCTCTTGCGTGGTCCCCGCAGCCGCCACGACCGAGGGATGCTCCGCGCGTACATTCATGGGGCACGGGGCGGTCAGCAAGGCAATTTGATTGCGAGTTTCGCCGGAGGCGAAGCTCACTCGATGCACGGATCCATCCCAGTCGGTCACGTCACCGATCGCCATAATCATAGCTCGGGTCGTACGATTCATTTCCATCCAAGGGGGGACGCGCACGGGATACTCGATCTCTTCCACGCCAGCTGGAACGCTCAGCACGGGCCCGGTGATGCCCTGCAGATGGCGGATTTGCCGATCAGCCAGTTCAAGAGTCAGCGGCCCGGAAAAACCATGGCGCACGACCTTGAACTTGCGGCGATACACGGTACCGCGCGCGGCGTAGCGGAGTTGTAATTCGCCGCCATCCAATTCGAATGGAGTGGGCATGGCTACGGCCAGCATGAGCGAATCATTCGCCTGTCCCTGAATCGAGAGAGGGGTGGTAGCCCGCCGCACCAGCGGCTGTTCGCCTAGTATGGTTTCCCCCTCGACATGCACCACGGTGGTTTGAATCTTCGGCTGCGTATTAGGATCCGTGCGCAACACGATTTCCGTTGCCGTCGCGCTGACCGGAATGACCGCATTCTCGATCGTAACGCCGGGGGGCAACTGGGGGACACGTAGGGTGATGGCTCCCGCAAAACCGCCCATGCGCTCTGCGGACACCTTCAACTTGGCCTCCTTGCCACGCACCAGGGTGAGCGCATCACTTGCCAACTGCAAGGAAAAATCGGGGGCGGATCGCAATGCCAAACGCATGCGATATCCAAAGTCCGGGCCGCCACGTGTGACGAGAACATCTTGAATGCGGACCACGTAGCGGCCATCCGCGGGGATCGCGAACTCACCGCGTGGCTCAATGCGATTGGCGACGCTACTTCCGGACTGCGCTATGGGCTGCCCGGAAACTTCCTCCACGATCGTCAGTACGCCATCCAAAGACGAGCCCCACCGAGCCGCGGCAAGTGAGTATTCGACCACTTGCCCCTTGGTGGCGACGAAAGTCCAAGTGTCGGTCTCGCCCGCCGTGCGAATGCAACCGTTCAGGTGCGCCGGGAGCTGTACTTCGTTGGCCGAATCCGCCTCCGATTCACGCACTTCGGGGATGTCGCCCACGTCCAACAAGACCGGATTGGTGCTTTGACCTTGGATGGGCAGAGACATCCAAGTTGGTCCACTGCGATCGTTGGGGAGCGTGATCTGGATCTTGGATTCAGGAACATGTCCCATCAATTGCAATGAGACCGGCTCGCCACGTCGGCCGCCCAACGGAGCCACGTGATCCACGTAGGGGCCGGCGGTGATCGTCAATCGATACACAAAATCCTGCAGGCCACGATACTCCGCGTCCCAAATCGAGACTTGATAGAGGCCATCCGTTGGGGCCGTGAAGCGCAACCATGCATCCTTTTCGAAGTGATCATCATTTTCCGCCAAACGTTCGCCAGATGGGCCGCGCACTTGCACACAGGCGTCAAGCGGTGAAGCGATACGGGCTGCGCGCACTTCGCAGGTGATGCGCTCGCCGGCTTTGGCCGCGAACGTCCAGATATCCACGTCCTCTCTGGGAAAAATGCGTCCGTTGACCGTCACGGGCAGTTGGACCTGCTGCGGAATCGGTCGGCCGTCCATTTCGTCTTCCAACGCCTCGGGCAGTTCGCCAATCACGAACGGTCGACCGGCGGTGACCCCTTGAGACGTGGATACTCTCCAGAGCGAGTCCCCAAGGGGCGCATCCGGCGCGACATCAATCTTCACCGCATGATCCCGCGGATAGTCCTCCGGGGCCTGGGATGCCGGTTTGAGCACCAAGGGGCCCTCGAACCAGCGGGTTGGAACTTCTACGACACGCGGGCCAGCGGCCAGTCCTTTGCCGCGAAGATCGAAAGCGGCCGAACCATGCAGGTAGTGTCCCCCCACGTGAACCGTGACCGATGTCCCGCGTTGGGCTCCAGCGGGATACATATAAGAAACTGTCGGCTCAATCGCCGTGATCGGCCGCGCGGCGATCAGTCCCCACCAGCAGCCGAGGACCACGACCGTTCGTGGATGCCAGAATGGGAATGGCATCATGACAACAATCCGCGAATCACACGCCCATCGTTGACAATCTTGACGGGACGCCCCTCAGGTGTGTGGAACTCGGCGTTCGGATCCACTCCCATCAGGTGATGAATCGTGGCCGCCAGGTCTTCTGGCCCATGGGGATCCTCGGCCGGCTTCTCCGCGCGTTCATCCGTCTTGCCCACCACCACACCACCACGAATCCCACCTCCCCCCATGGCGATTGTGTAGGCTTGACTCCAGTGATCGCCCCCCGCCTTGTCGTTGATGCGAGGCGTGCGTCCCATTTCGCTGGCTACGACGACCAAGGTTGTGTCCAGCAGGCCACGGTCGGCCAGGTCACGAAATAGCGTGGACAGCGAGGCATCCAGCAAGGGGAGCAAGTCGCGTTGCAGGTGGACGAAATTGTCTTCGTGGGTATCCCAGTCCACATGATGCACGGTGACACAGCGCACTCCCGCCTCGACGAGTCGGCGTGCCATCAAGCAGGATTGCCCCAGTGTATTGCGGCCGTATTCATCACGCAGTCCTTCCGGCTCCTGTTGGATATCAAAGGCATGCTTCGACGTGGAGGACGTCATAAGTTCAAATGCCTTGCGGCGAAACACACTGGCCGACTCCGCTCCGCGATTGGCCCGCGCCTCGGCCCCCTTTTGGAAGCGATCGAGTCGCGCCAAGATTTCTTGTCGAGCTTCCAATCGCCGCGGATCGACATCCAGTGGCGGGGCAACGTCCCGTACGGTAAAGCCCGGCTCGTTGGGGTCGGCATTTACGGAGAACGGGGCGGCTGTGGGTCCGAGGTAAGCGGCGCCGCAACTCGGATGCGGATCCGGAACACACACATAAGGGGGGACCGAGCCCCGTGGACCGTGCCACTTGGAAAGAATCGACCCGTGCGACGGAAACTGATTGTTGAAGCTGAGGCCCCCAGCAAAACCGCCAATTGTCCTGTACCCCGTTAGTACATAATGATCCCCCGATACGTGGGTGGAATCGAGATGGGTGAACGATCGCAGCAGGGCGATCTTATCCATGTGCTGTGATGTGCGCGGCATGAGCTCCGAGATTTGGGTTCCGGGCACGTTGGTGGAGATGGGCTTAAATTCCCCACGAAACTCAGACGGCGCTTCGGGCTTCAAATCCCAGGTGTCAATGTGACTCAAACCACCTCGCAGGAAGACGAGGATCAGCGACTTTTCGCTCTCCGCGCCGCCGGCAACTCCATTGGGCGCACTGGCCAGCAGCGAACTCAGGGGCCACATGCCACCAAACAATCCCGCACTTCCCACCCGCAAGAAATCCCGACGTTGTAGCCCATCGCAAAACGTACCCCGTGTCGCCATTGGTGAATCCCTCGCACTCCACGTGACTCGTGTCACTAATGGTTAAACGAAAACTCCAGCGTATTCATTAACGACCAGACCAAATCCTCAGTTGCCAAACGGCGGCCATCGGCGCCACGCGTATGATCTGCACGTGCCAGGTGTTCGAGTGCCGCCGCGGCCTCGTCGGCCGACGGTAGCCGGGCGAAGCCGGTCAGGTACAGTTCGTCCACCAACAATCGATCGTCGGGAATGGTTTGCATCCATGTGCGAATCCGACCTCCGTCGTGGCGCAATTTATCGTGAATCTCGGGTGCATTGAGCAAGTGTAGCACCTGCCCCACATTGGGCTCGACGGTGCGCTCACAAACGCAAGTGGTCTTGCGAGTCGGCCGGCCAAAGAGTGTGAGGAAATAGTGATCCAAGTCACTATCCCATTGCTCAATCGCCCGCCGCTGCGTGCCGGGAAATCGATCGGGCACCCCCGCCACCTGACTGACCGCGTCCAATAGCACTTCTGCGTCCAATTTCCGCAACAGGGATCGCGAGTAGTTCTGCTCATCCAACTCGTTCGTCTTATTGGGGGCGGACGACTGTTGATACGTCTCCGATGCCGTAATGGTTGCAATGAGGTCCTTCACATCGTATCGATGCGCCACAAAATGCTCGGCCAATGCGGTCAACAACTCGGGATTTGAGGGGGGATTCGTGTCGCGAAAATCATCCACGGGCGTGACCAACCCACGTCCCAAGAAATGGGCCCAGACGCGATTGACGAAGTTGCGCGCGAACCAGGGATTTTCCGGACCGGTCATCCATTGGGCCAGCCCCCTGCGGGCGTCGCCGGCGGGGAGTTCCGCGGGGACCTGATTCCCCAGCGGATGCGCCATCACGTCTTTCCCCGACCGCGGGTTGGTGGACATGAACGGCCCGGAAACCATGGTCATCTCACCACGCATCGTGGTTTGTCGCGTGAGAGGTTGAAAGTAGGCCGTCATGCCGTAGTAGTCATCCTGACTCCATCGATCGTAGGGATGATGGTGGCACTGGGCGCAGGAGATGCGGATGCCCAAGAAAATCTGTGCCAAGGAACTGGCTGAATCTCCAGGCCCGTTGACGACCTTGAAAAAGTGGGCCTGTGGCGCCTGTGCCAAGCTTCCCTCGGCGGTCAATAGCTCGCGCACGAATTGGTCAAAAGGCTTGTTGACGGCGAACGCATCACGGATCCATCGATGGTAGGCATAGGCCCCCTTGCGTCCCAGCGAAAGACGATCCACGCGGAGGACATCGGCCCATTTCAGGGACCAGTAGTCCGCGTACTCGGGACGTTCCAGCAAACTGGCAACCGTCCGCTGCCGCTTGTCGGCACGCGTGTCCTCCAGGAAATTGCGTGCTTCAGCCGCCGTCGGCAACGTACCGATGATATCCAGATAGACACGTCGCAGATAGGTCGCGTCGTCGGCCAGTCGTGATGATTTGATATGCAGTCGCTGCAGACGTGCTTGCACCAAGCGATCAATAAAATGATCCGGAGCGGGAATGGGATCGTCCGACAGAGGTTCGGCGCGAGGTATAATCGCCTGAAACGTGTCGACCTCGCCGCTATAGCTAACCATGATGGCCACTTGCCCGGGCGCCTGTCCGGTCTCGACCCAACCCGAATCATTGACTTGGGCCAACGCTTCATTGTTCGATTGGTAACGCGACATTTCGGTCACGTCGACCTGGCTGCCATCGCTATAGCGTGCCATGACTCGCAGTTGCTGGGTTCCGCCCATGGTGAGCGTGCGCTCGCTGGGCTCCATCTCCACCGCCACGAGGTGCGGGGCGTCCGTAGCGCCAACGGGCGCTCCCGCTGCGATCCAACCGCGCAGGATCTCGTATTCCTTTGAGGCACGCGTGAACCGCTGCCCACCCCCATGTGGGATCTCTCCGGTAGCCTTGGTCAGCAAGAGGCTCCGCTCCGGAGCGGCGGGAAAAATTCGCCGCCCACGTCGATCGTGGCTGAGCGCGCTGCGATCCGCAATTGGATCCGATCCGAATACGGACAATTTGAATCCGTTCTGCCCTTCGGCTTTGCCGTGACAGGCAGACATGTTGCAACTAGTTCGACTGAGCAACGGCACAATGTCATTTTCAAAATGGTACGTGCGAGGCTGTTTTGTACCACTCACCCTCACGGGAACCACACGGCGATGATCTCCCATCTGCGCATGAATCTCGGCGTCGCCGTCGTCATGCGCCTCGAGCACTCCGGTCGCGCTGATCGTCACGACTTTCGGGTCGGAGCTCTGGTAGTGCACGTCCCGCGTCACGTCCCGCCATTGGCCGTCCTTTAGTTGCGCGTCAACGCGCAGTCCGCGTGTCGATCGGTGACCAACCAAAGGGATTGGGCCCCCCTCGGGATAGATGGCGATCCCAACAATCGATGCGGAGTCACTCGGTCTTGCCGGCTTTTCGCTGGGGCTGCGATCAGCAGCCCAGGCACCCCCCCAGGACAGAATGCACCAGCCGATCAGCAGCTGGCCTATTGCAGCACGGCAGCGACGTGTGCCACCTCGACGATGCTTACGACAGGGGAGAATCAGGATGTGCATGCGGCGGGTCCCAGGATCGGACGGTCGGACGAGCCAGAGGAGATGGGCTCCGCAAGGCTCACGCACGCCCCTCATTATGCCCGCCAGACGCAGCAACCGCAATGCAGGACTCGGATAAAAGCCCGATTTATCGAGATCGCCGCCCAATGCCGCGCCACCCCCCTACGACTGTCGTGACCGAACCATGCCCGGCATTCGGGACCCCAGCAACGCCTTGGCAGCCCACGGAGCTGACATTCGACCACTGCCAGCAGCCAGCGATCCCCTGGACGGGGCCACCAACAATCGCCGAGTGGAGGGCACAGCGACCCGACCCTAGCTCCGACGGGCAACCGCCGGTCGGCGGCAGGGGATAGAGCAGAATGGAGCGATACCACACTTCGCTATCGTGATCGGTCAGCATGATGCGGCCGCACCGGTGGCGAGCGAATCCCGGCACATCCGAAAATTTGCTGGCCGCCAGCCGTCGACACCAATCCGGACCACACAGACATGCTCGCACCACGCAGTGCCCATTCAGCCAATGCTCGACATGGTACCCGCGTGCCACGATCCGGCTTTGATTGAATTTTCCCGGTGGCGCCAAAAGTTTCGCAGTATCCACCTCATATAAGTCGTACAGGGCGCCGGCGCGATGTAGCGGGTCGGCAGCATCCGGCAATGATTGGTTGTCGATCATTTGGTATTCAAAACCCAAGGTCTCGCTCCCGTATTGGCGCACGCGATACTTGATCCCGTTGTTGCCGCCAGGGGCTACCCGCCACTCAAACTCCAGGCAGAAGTCGTCGAATGCGAGGTCCGTGAAGATGTCCCCCTGCTTGCCAACCTCGGGAGTCAGGTGCAACATGCCATCCACGACATTCCATTCGCGAACCCCTGTTTCCGCATGAACCGGTTCCCAGCCGTTTAGGGTTGCGCCGTCGAATAGCATCCACGCCGATTGAGCACGTGCTTCCAAGGAGCCGACAAGGGTCGCCCCGATGAGTATGCCGTAGACCACCCAACGCAACAGGGCCAGGACTAGGGCGGCGATCGGCTGCATGATTGCGGTGCCCGTCATGGGGTCGAGTCCGGCATATTGGGTCCGGCGACATCGCCGGATTTTTTAGTCTCGACATCATAATCGACACACACCAGGCCGTATACCCTCATGCGAGGTGCCTCCGCTTCATTCAACCAGCGGATATGGGGAGGCCCTAGTTATGGTTCAACGTAGCGGTGGTTTTCCCAGCAGGCGCCGCAGCAGGCCGATTTGTCCCGCATGCAACATCTCGTGATCGGCGCAGAAACGAAGCGCGCCCAAGCGTGTGTCGAACATCGGATGGGGCTGCGGTAAGGTCTCCAGGAGCCGGGCCTCCGACAGGGTTGGCACTTCACGCAAGACCTGCTGATGCACGCGGTCCAACACGGCTAGGATTTCCGCGACGGGGGGATTCTGGTCGGGATTGGGATCCGGCGTGGATCCCTTGCCAAAATGGCGGCGAAACTCGCGTGAGATCACCTCGCGGTCGCCGGGTTGTGAGTCCCGAACCCGCGCCAGCGCCAATGCGTACTCGGCCATGGCCAAGTGCCCCAGCTGCCAGGCAATATGGGTCACCCCCTCGGCCGGTTGTCGAAAATAATCAGCGTCGGTTAAGTCCTGGGTTAATTCCAAAGTGTAGAGTCGCGCGCGATCCATTCGAGCCAGTGCATCATCACGCCAAGCACTCTCGACCATGCCATCACTCCTCATGACGCGGCGGCAGCCACCGTTAGGGGACACCGTCCAACCCAGCCGTCCATGCGCCCCGACCATCCACGGAGGTTGACCAGTAGAATCGTGGGGATGCGGCCAGTATGCAGGCACAGAGTGTAGCAACTTCCTGGGGCGTCGAATAGTTCCAAGATCCGAAGTTGCTCGTCGCGCACGGCGACATTGGTCTCATTCGCCCCAGGAGACGATCAAGCGATGCGGTCTTGCATAAATTCACGCCAGACCAGCCGAGGAAAGGCAACGGCATCGCGGAGATATCGGCGCATGAGACGCCGCGGCTCACTGGCAACTCGGTGCAGCCACTCCATCCCCAGGCGTTGCATCCATCGCGGCGCCCGCTTTTTTTCCCCTGCCAGAAAGTCAATCGTGGCGCCGACGCAGAGGGCCACCTTGGCGTTGAGCTGGTCTTGATGTGCTTGGACCCACAGTTCTTGCTTGGGCGCGCCCAGACCCACCACCAACACATCGACCGACTGTTGAGCAATCCGCCTCACGATTTCTTGGCATTCGTCTGGTTGGTGTTCGAAACCCAGCGGAGGACTGTAGGTCCCCACGACCGTTGCATGAGGCCAGCGCTGTGCCATCTGCTGTGCAGCACGCTCCGGTACGCCTGGCGCGCCCCCCAACAGAAACACTGAAATCGGCCGGTCGACGGAGGTCGCCTGAAACAAGGCCGGCACTAGATCCGATCCCGCTACACGCTCAGGCAACGGTTTGCCCAACCACCGCGCCACCGCGACGACGGGAGCACCATCGGCCAAGACCAAATCGGCCTGGCGATAGGCCTGCCGCAGATCCTCCCGCGATTGAAGAAGGACCACATGATCCACGTTCGGCGTGACCACATAGCGGCATGGAGCGGCGGGGCCCTCGATCCACAGCATAATTCGCGTCACGGCTTCCGCGAGCGACAGTGGATCCATCTGCACGCCGAACAACGGCACGCGGCGTGTTGAGTCGTCTTCATGAGACGTCCAATCGCGCGCATCCCATCGTTTCGTGTCGCACAACAATTCTGTTGCCATGCCCTCTCCTTCACACTCGCTCACACATTGCACGGGCGGACAAGCCGCCCAGGGCACCGACAAGCTGCCCGTGTCATCCAGACCCGACGGGACCTCTCGGTCCTTCAATCTAGTACGCTCCACGGCCTGACAGCACCGACCCAGGTGTCTTAATAAGCAATTTCAGGTCCGTCCGCATCGATTGATTCCTTACATACCACAAATCCAACCGAACCCAATCTTCAAAGCCAATCTCACTCCGTCCACTCACTTGCCACAGGCAAGTCAACCCGGGCATCACAGCCAAGCGGCGACGCTGCCAGCGTTGGTATTGGGCCACCTCCTTCGCCAAGGGGGGGCGTGGGCCAACCATGGACATGTGTCCTAACAGGACGTTGATGAGTTGCGGTGTTTCATCCAAACTGGTGCGACGCAGCCAGCGGCCGACGGTCGTGATCCGAGGGTCATGACGATTCTTGAAGATCGGTCCGTCCGTGTGCTGATTGCGCACGAGCGATTGCAGCCGATCGGCGTCAAGCCGCATCGTGCGAAACTTGATCATGGGGAATGGAAGGCCGCGAAACCCCACCCGCTTTTGCACAAAGAAGGGATGGCCTCCGGTGGTCACCGTCAATACCACTGTGATGGTCAACAACAAGGGGGATAGAATCGCCAACAGCAGCAGGGAGCCGAGCAAGTCCAGGCACCTCTTAGAAACGGCAAAGCATCGGGATCGATTTCCTTCAGGGAGCACCAACGGTTCATTTTCCCGCAATCGTTCTTGGAACAGTGAGAATTCGGTGGAGGGGCCGGTGATCCATCGCCGACGTGTTTCCATCAAACGATCGTCGCAATTCGAAGTCGCCGTTGGAGCCGCTTGAGAAATCGTGGTCCCTTCAGGAAGGGGGGAATCGATCGTATGCAACAGAGAGGGAGTCATCATGTACGTCTCGGGGGTTCAGCGGGCAAGATTGCACGAGCGGACTGGTTTGTGACTCAGTTCCGTCCTGCGTAGCCGTTGGATAATCGCTGGAGCGCGTTCCGGAAGACCCGGCCCGTGGCCAGGGGTTTGAAGCGGCTGGGAGCCTCGGACAACGATCCGCGCCGATGCGGGTTGCTGGACTCAATGAGTTGCCGATGAGCTGCCTGCGGCTGCACCGACACGAACACGATGCCCAGTCCCAAGAATAGGCCCCCTAACGCTCCGGTCAGCGCCACGGTTAGCCGCCCTGGTCCCAGCGGATATTGTCCGGTGCGCGGCTGATCCCAGACCGCCAGAAGGCTGGTGGACTGAGCGGCTGCGTGGGTCCCCTGAGCATCGGCCAGGTGCTGACGGGCGGTGCGTAGGATCTCGCTGTAGTGTTGGGCGGCCGCCGTTCGATTCTGATACTCCGCCCGCACCCCAGCCAGTTTTTCACTACGCTGACGCAACTTGGTAGCCTGATCTTCCAGGGCCACCATGCGGTTCTGTTCCGAGCGCCGCTCAACTTCGATGCCACGAAGCGCACTCTCCAATTCCAGGTGCATGTCGTGGCGAACCTGTTGTTCGGCCAGTCGCGCCGAAATCACCGAGGGGTGTTGCGCTGTGCGACTCCCTGCCAGTCGAGAAGTCGCCAACTGGGCATCCACCAAGCCATCCTTCAGCCGACGGAGAGCCGGCTGCGAATCCAACAGTTTGTTGGGGGTAGCCACAAGGCTGGCGGGACGATCTTGGGCGACGACGAGCAAGGCGTACAATTCGCCTAGGACGCGATCATTATTGCGCGCTTGTCGTAGTTCATTGTCGAGTTCGACGAGCCACCGCCGCAAGCCGCTGTCCCCCGAGGTCGCATCGTGCAAATTGCGCAAGTCGGTCAAATCACTCCCTACCGACCGTTCGATCTCCGACACCCGTTCGGTGGCCGTTTGAAGATTGCCTTCGGCCAACTGCACGGTTTCGGTGAGTTCGTCCACCAAGCTTTGGGCTCGTTGGCTGCGCAGGGCCCGGACTCGTTGATCCAATTCACGGAAGAGGGCAGCGGTCAGCTGCACGGCGCGCTGTTTGTCGCCGTCGCGTACGGACAGGTAGAGCACTTCCGTGCGCCCGAATTCGGCTCCTTTGGGCGCGGCGATCGCGATCGAGCGGCGTAAGGTCTCAATGGCGGAAGCACTGGGGCCGGAGGACGATCCGGCTGTTGTTGGGGGGGGGGCACCAAACGCAGGGCCGCTTCCAGAACCGGACGGCTCTTGGCCAATTCAACCATGGTTTCTTGCACGGTCTTCATATCATCTTGGTGTACGAAACGGCCGGGGCGGCCATTGCTGCCGATCGCCTCGTCGCGCACCACCAAGGCCTGACTGGCCTCCCAAACACTGGGTTTCACGAGCGCAACCCCGATACCGATCAGGCACACGACGCCGGCCGGCACGAGCCACCGGCGCGGCTGGTCACACAACGCATGCTGAAAGTCTTGCCAAGTAGGGCTGTCTGCGGCGGGCTGGGGCATCGCAAGTTCCTTGAGGGAAGCACGGGCACATGGGCCGATGGGGCCACTGAGTCGGTTCGGTGGCGACCTATGCCGCTTGGTAGCAAACCGAGTGCCCAGACTCAGCGAGCAGGGAACGGGGCGTGTCCACTAGCCCTAAGTGCCGTTATCATAGCCAGTTGTGCATGATCCTCAGTGCACGGGCGGAAACGGCCTTCGGCTACCCCGGTCGGTGGGGTGTTGCCAATTCGCCACGGCGTGGGCCTGCATCATCGGGCTGTTGCCGAAATGCCACTTTGGGCCTCCCGCTATGACCCGAATCTTTGGACGGGCATTTGCCTGCGCCCTCTCGTAACCCAAAGTTGTCTAACTATGTACGTTCAGCGAATTTGTCAAATCAGCGACCTTACCCCGCTGGCTCACCAGTGGAATGGGCTGACGCACGGTAATCCCATGCGCGGTCATGAGTGGCTGCGCGCCTGGTGGGACACCTTTGGGCAAGGGTACGAACCGTACGTGCTGACTGTGCGAAACGACGGCGGTGAACTGATCGGCATCGCTCCCTGGTGTCGGCAACGACGCCCCCTCGGCGGCCGGGTTCTCCAATTTCTCGGCGGGGGAGACGCATGCTCGGATCACCTGTCCCTGTTGGTCCGCACCTCCATGACGGACGCCGTGGCGACCGCGATCGCAAATTGGCTGGGCGCCGCGAATAGCCCCTCCGACGATCGCCTGTCGTCTCAAGACGACCGCTGGGATCAGATCGAGTGGATTGGCGTTGATCGCGAGGATGTGCCTTTGAGGCAGTTGGCGGTCCAATTGGCGGCCCGAGGCCATTTGCAGCACGATCGGGACGCACCTTCGTGTTGGGTCGTCCGGCTTCCGGACACCTGGGACGACTTCCTGCACCGTCTTTCTAAGAATCACCGTAAGAAGCTCCGACGGGCCCTCGCGCAGCTGGACATGCCCGGCGATGGTTGGAACGCCGAGCGGATTCAAGATTTGGAGGAGTGGCAACGGCGTTGGCCGGATCTTTGCCGCTTACACCAGCGACGGCGTCATAGCCTGGGCGAGCAGGGGCTGTTCGATCGGCCTCATTTTGAAGGTTTCTTGCAACGGGTCGCGCAAAGCCTGCTACCCTCCGGTCAGCTGGCACTCTATTGGCTCACGTTTCAAGGGCGTCCAGCTGCTTTTGAGTTGCAGTTGCAGGGGACCGATACGATGTATGCTTACCAATCAGGCATGGAACCTGAATTGGCGAACGAAAGTCCCGGGACGATGTTATTTGCACACACCATTCGTGACGCGACGCGGCGGGGCATGCGGTATTTCGATTTACTGCGTGGGGACGAATCGTACAAACAGCGTTGGATGGCCGATCGGGTGGACTGCCGGGAACAGCGGATCGTGGCCCGGCATGTGTCGGCCCGCATCCGACATGGCCTCTGGCTCGCGGGGGGGCAGTTGAAGCGGCGATTTTGGAATCGCGTCTCGAAGAGGTACTCCCATCAGTCCGATGACACCGGTACCGTGCATTCCGCCCTCGTTCCGGTCCACATGGATGGCTTGGTTGACGGCCGGACACGGGGCGCGGGGGCTTTGCGGTTGCTTTCTCAAGGAGCGACCTCATGACCATTTCGCGACACATCGCGCTGCGTGCCTACTATTACGGCACATGGCCCTATCGCCGTTGGGCGTTTAAGCAAGCGGCAGCGAGGGGACAAATTCCGATCAGCATTCTGTTTTACCACCGAGTCGCCGACTACAGTCCCAATGACTGGACAATTTCCAATGAACGGTTCAAACGACAGGTGCGCTGGCTACAAAGAAACTTTGATTTGATCAGCCTAGAAGAGGCGCAACGACGACTCCGGGAACGGGCGAGCGCGCGCCCGGCGGTCTGTTTGACGTTTGATGACGGTTATGCAGACAACTGCACGCATGCCTTGCCGCTCTTAGCCGACGCCGGAATCCCCTGCACGTATTTTGTCTCGTCGCGATTCGTTCAAGACCAGCGTCCTTTCCCGCACGACGTAATCCGAAACCAACCGCTTGCACCTAATACCATTGACCAACTGCGGGGATTGGTCCGTGCCGGGATTGAAATTGGCGCCCATACTCGCACCCATTTGAATCTCGCGAGCGTCACCGACCCGTCGCAGCTTCGGGACGAAATTGTTGCGCCTCGAAGCGAATTGGAAGCTTGGCTGGACTGTACGGTGAGATATTTTGCCTTTCCGTATGGCCAGCTGCAGGACATCAGCCAGTTGGCCATGCGGGTGGCGCGCGACGCGGGTTACCAGGGCGTCTGTTCCGCGTACGGCGGTTACAACATGCCGACGGCGGATCCTTTTCACTTGCGGCGGATTCATGGAGATCCCCTCATGATACGCATCAAGAACTGGTTGACGATTGACCCTCGACAACCGGCGATAGTGCGCAGGCTGGAGCAGAAATTTACCTGGTTGGATCCGACGTCCCGGGTCGATGGAACGCCGTCATGAATAGCACATTGGAGGTTGCCATCGAATCGCCGGACCACGTTTCGCAGGACCGTGAAACGAACTTGCGCGTCGATTCGTTGGCGCACGGGGTTTTGCTGTTGATTGGCTTGACCGCCGCGCAACGCGTCGTGGGGTTGGTGCGCAACGTGCTATTTTGCCGACTGCTGCAGCCCGACGAACTGGGGTTATTCAATCTGGCATACAGTGTGCTCGTCATCGCCTCTCCCTTGGCGGTGCTCGGCTTGCCAGGATCCTTCGGTCGATATGTGGAATACTACCGCCAGCGTCAACAACTGCGCACTTTTGTGCGTCGGGCCGCGATCCTGTCAACGCTGTTATGCGCTTCGTTTGTCGCGGTGATGTGCTGGAATCGAACCTGGGCAACGTGGCTGGCTTTTGGCGATGTAGATCAGGTACCGCTCTTGGTGTCGACCGCCGTAGCGCTCTTAGCGGTTACCAGTTTCAATTTTTTAACGGAACTATTGACCGCATTGCGTCAGGTACGCGCCGTGTCGCGCATGCAGTTTGTGAACAGCGTGCTATTTGCTCTAGTGGGCCTAACGTTCTTGCATTGGAGTTCGTGGCGTGCGGAGGGTGTCGTATTGGCCTATGCAGCCGCCTGCTTGGCATCCAGCGTGGTCGTCATAGGACCCTTGCGGGGTATTTGGCGCTCACTCGGAAGCCAACAAGAGGAGTTGCCCCACAAGGAACTTTGGTCCCGCATCGTGCCATTTGCCGCGTGGGTCTGGGTCAGTAACCTGTGGACCAACATGTTCCACGTTTCCGACCGATACATGATCGTGCATTATTCCGGTCGAAGTGCTGTGGAGGCCGCGGCCCTGGTTGGCCAATATCACAGCAGCCGTGTCGTACCGGACCTCTTTATCGCCTTGGCGGCGCTGCTGGGCAGTTTCATGCTCCCGTACCTAAGTCACGATTGGGAGCAAGGCCACCGCGAGGAAGTGGCACGCAAGATCCACTTGACGGTGCGATTGTTCGCGCTGGCAATGACACTTGGTGGAGTGCTCGTACTCTGGACTGCCCCCTTGCTGTTTGAAGTGGCGCTGGGGGGCAAGTATCACGCTGGGCAGGCCGTGCTTCCCTGGACCCTCATGTACTGCGTATGGTTTGGGTTAACGGTTCTCGCGCAAAACTATCTCTGGTGTGCGGAAAAGGCGTCGCTGGGCAGCGTCTGCTTGTTGGTCGGCCTTTTGGCCAATATTGGCCTGAACTTGTTGCTATTGCCACGGCTAGGCTTGTTGGGTGTCGTCTTGGCCACCGCTTTGGCTCACCTATTAACACTTTGCCTGGTGCAGCTGTTATCGCATCGATTGGGCTGGCGCTGGTCGTGGCGCACGGCGGCTCTCGCGCTGCTGCCGGCGTCATTGGGGCTGGGGTGTTACCCGGCCACCGCGGTCGTCTTACTGACGTTGGCAATCACCTGCAGCACCAACTGGCTGTTTACTGCGGCGGAAAAGCAGGCCTTTGCCGCGTTTGTCATCCCCTACCTGAAATTCCGATGACCCTATCCATCTGCCAGGAAACAGCGATCCAAGCGACGGCTGTGGCACGGCTGCGCGTGATGTTCGTGATCACCAGCATGCCCGTGGGTGGCGCGGAGACGCTGCTGGTCAATCTGATTCGCCGCCTGGATCGAAACCAGTTCAGTCCGGAGGTGTGTTGTTTGAAGGAACCCGGTCCGTTGGGGGAGATCCTGGCGCGGGAGATTCCGCTCCATCATCATCTGCTGCAGCACAAATTCGACATCCGTGTCCTACTCCGGCTCACGCGATTGTTGCAGCAGCGTCAGGTGGCAGCTGTCGTAACCGTGGGGGCGGGCGACAAGATGTTCTGGGGACGCTGGGCCGCGCGACGCGCGGGCGTGCCCGTTGTTGCATCGGCGCTGCACTCGACCGGGTGGCCGGACGGCATCGGCTGGCTCAATCGCAGACTCACCCCTTGGACCGACGCGTTTATCGCGGTCGCCCGAACACACGGCGAGTACCTGATCCACACGGAGCGATTTCCAGCGGACAAGGTCGCCGTTATCCCCAATGGCGTCGATACCCATCGCTTCGCTCCGAGTGCTGCGGGCCGTGCGCGGATTCGCCGTGAGCTGGGACTCACCGACGACGTTCCCTTGTGCGGCATCGTGGCCGCCCTACGCCCGGAGAAAAATCACGCGCTCTTCTTGCGTGCGGCAGCGCAAGTGCTGCGAGGGGTTCCCGCCGCCACCTTTCTGGTGATTGGGGACGGCCCCTTGCGCGGCAACCTGGAGCAACTCGCACGTGAGCTCGGGATCGAAACCCGGGTGCGTTTCTTGGGCACTCAGCATGAGATTCCACCATGGCTGGCCGCGCTCGATCTGTTCGCACTGACCTCCGACAACGAGGCCAATCCCGTTTCGATCTTGGAGGCCATGGCCAGCGGGGTCCCGGTCGTGGCCACGCGGGTGGGGAGCGTCGCGGAAATGGTCCACGACGGCCATCATGGTCGGTGGGTGCGGGCCGGGGATGTGAACGGGATGGCAGACGCCATGCAGCAGGTGTTGACACAGCCCGCCTGGGGTCGCCAGATGGGGGCAGCCGCTCGGTCGCATGGTTCGGCCCATGGCTCGCTGGAACGCATGGTAGAGGGCTATCAACAGTTGATCCGAGACATTTATAATAGAAAGATTGGCCCCAAAAAATGGTTGGGACAGGAAAACGCTAGGACGGGGAGCTGTTAACTTCATGCCCATGACCGCCGCGCTGCTCGCCTTCGTGGCTAAGGTTTTGAGTGGCTCTACCGTGCGTTGGATCGACAGTCAGCCGGACACGTGCCAAAGGGTCTATTTTGCCAATCACACCAGCCACCTGGACGCCTTGCTGATTTGGGCATCACTTCCCCCCCACGTACGGGCCCTTGCCCGTCCGGTCGCCGCGAAGGACTATTGGGAACGCGGCGCGATCCGTCGTCACCTGGCCACGATCTTCCACGCGCTCTTAATCGATCGTACGGAGATCAAAGTCCATCAGAGTCCCGTCGACTTGATGATT
Organism: Planctomycetaceae bacterium; assembly: GCA_005773145.1. Taxonomy (GTDB): domain Bacteria; phylum Planctomycetota; class Planctomycetia; order Pirellulales; family Pirellulaceae; genus SXHS01. The sequence continues at coordinate 25,939 of SXHS01000012.1, forward strand.
CGGGAGGTGGGTACGACCCATTCCCTGATCGTGTTTCCCGAAGGGGGACGAAATACCGAAACCGAGATGGGAGAGTTTAAGAGTGGCCTGTATTATTTGGGCAAGAAGCGACCGGATATCGAAATGATTCCGGTCTACATCGATAATTTGAACCGAGTCCTGCCGCGCGGAGAATTCCTGCCAGTTCCACTGCTCAGCTGCATCACTTTCGGTCCGGCCATGTGGCTGGAGCACCAGGAGCCCAAGGCGGACTTTTTACAGCGGGCGCGGGAGAACGTACGCAGACTGAAAGATCTCTAAGGCAGGGAATGCCTTGCTTGGAAAGCTGAGGATCTCCCGTTGATGTTGTTGGATGTACCCGCCGAGATCTTGCTCGGTATTTTGCTGGCCATTCTGGCGATTGCCTACTTCGCGGGCCAGGCCTTGCGTCGACAGCCGCAATCGGTGGTGAACCCGGCGATCGTCGATACATTTCTCTATCGCATCCGGGCCTGGTGGCTGCTGTACGCCGTGTTGGGGGCCAGCTTTCTGATTCCCTACGGACGTCTGGCCACGGTGATCCTGTTTGGCATTCTCTCCTTCTGGGCCTTGCGCGAATTCATCACGCTTACCCCCACCCGGCTCGGGGATCACCGCGCCTTGTTCTGGGTCTTTTTTGTTTTCACCCCCGCTCAATACATCTTGGTGGCCCTCGGGCAACAGTACTTTGAGACCTACAGTATTTTGATACCGGTCTACGGGTTTCTGTTTGTGCCCACGCGCGTGGCACTGGCTGGGGACAGCCGCCGATTTCTGGAGCGCACGGCCAAGATCCAGGCGGGCCTGTTGATTTGCGTCTATGCGCTGAGCCACGCCCCTGCGCTCCTGGACCTGCAATTGATCAAGGACGGAGAGAAGTGGCGCGGGGGAAGCGCCGGCATGCTGTTGTTTTTCCTGCTGGTCGTGCAGTTTGGCGACTTGTCGCAATTCCTCTGGGGAAAGCTGATTGGCAAGCGGGTTATCGCCCCTGCCATAAATTCCAGCAAGACGTGGGAAGGCTTTGTCGCCAGCGTGCTCACGACAACTCTGCTCGGCGGCCTCTTTTGGCCCGTCACCCCCTTCAATTTGCTGGAGGCCGCCTGCATGTCGCTGGTGATCGCCGTCATGGGCTTTGCGGGGAGCATGACGATGTCCGCGATCAAGCGAGATCGCGGCGTGCGAGACTACGGCACGCTCGTACAAGGACACGTAGGAATCCTCGACCGAATGGATTCCATCTGCTTCGCCGCTCCCGTTTTCTTTCACCTTACCAGACTATTTTTTTCCGCCGCATAATCGGCGGGGCCCGTGTTTCGGCTCCATTCCAGCAGAATCTCGCGAGGCACTTCGTCTGGCGCATAGCGTGACGACGATGGCCCCTTCCTCCCGCTTCGCACATAAAAACTGCCTGCCGAATCTTGAGCATTGTTGGCCAACGATGCCAGCTTTTCCCCGTGTTCGGTACTTGTTAGGGAAACCGGGCTAACGGACACGGAACTTCTAGTCGACGCGACGGCCGGGGTCACGGGAGTATTTTTTGCGACCAGTGTGGGACAACCATCCTTGATCCAATCCCGCCAGGCAAGTTGTAGCTCTGACAGGTCATCAAAACCATAGTGACGCTGCGTGGCGCCTACCCAATCGTTGCGGTCCATGCCGTCTCCCACGTACTGCACAAACTTGCGCGGCCCCCCCTGCTCGATCAGATAACGAGTTAAGGCGTATCCTTGCGCATAGAGCGGCAGCACGTCCTCAGGATACTCGCGCATGGCAAACATGTGATGAAAGGGTATGCCGCGTCCGCTGGTCAGGAATTGGACCAGTAGATGATGTTGCTTGCGCCGTTCCGATACGTGCTCTACCGTCGTACAGGCCCCTTCGTCTGCCCAGCGGGGGAGCGGGCGGCCAAAATGCGTGGCAAACACAGTGTGGGAAATTTCGTGAGGTAGAACCGAATCCAGAATCCGCTCGCGAGACCCCTGGACGTCCATCTTCCAACCAAAGGGCCGTCTCTGGTCAAACATAAAACTAGTCGCACCCCCCGCCCCTAGGTCCTGACCAACCACCACGGAAATGGGGCAAGGCTGCGGCCACTGCGGCAGGGCATGGCCCAGCCATTTGGTCGCCAAATCCTCGCGATATTTCTCGGCCGCATCTCCCACCTCCCGCGCCAACTCGGCGGTCGGGGCCGATACTAAGAAATTGGTCGTGCGATAGTTGGCCCCCAACGACGCAATACACGCCAATATCAGCGCACAACATCCAATACGAGCTTCCATGCTCATGGTTTCCTCTGGGAGGACGACGGGCGAGGCAATGACCCTGATCTGGCACCACTACGCCATCCTGGTGCTCACGGTGCGACCCGCCAAAAGGATTTGGACGAGCGGACGCGAAGACTAACGAACCGGCCGCTGTCCGGCCAGAGCGAATTCCACCGGATTCTGCTAGTAAAGGAAAAAGCGGCCGTCGGCCTGATGGCAGCATGCTGCGTGCTGGAATGCTAGCGCGGGACCCGGCCGAGCCGCAGACGGTTGCGGAGGGGCGGACAAAATCCTACCTGTTAGACCCGTGGAGTCGGGCAACGGAGTGTGAGTCGTGGAATCTCGGGGGGGCAATTCCACCGCCACGGCCGAGTCCCCGCCAAACCACGGCTGACGTGCATCACCGTCGGTTCACGGAAGAACGTACCGCTGGCGTACCGCACGCCGTACCGACTGGGGGCGAACACAGGCCCGATCCCTGGCAACCGTACCTGACCGCCGTGTGTGTGCCCAGCCAGCATGAGATCGCAGCCAGCCCGACGGGCCCAGTACCACTGGTCAGGCGAGTGACAGACCGCCACACGCAACGACGGTGGGGCAGATTCGTCGGTTGGACAGGTCGTCCAATCGGCCGCTGGGCGAAACCAGGGAAGTTCGTTCCCTGCGAGAATCACTCGACAGCCCTGAATCGGCAGATCCGTCCAACGGCCTCCCAGATCCTGCAAACCGCGCTGCATCAACGCCGCGCGGACGCGTTTCTCGTCGCGAATGCGCAGCTCGTGATTTCCCAAGACAAAGAACACGCCGTGCCGGCTGCGCAGCTGGCCCAATATCTCCGCACCCCATTCCAGACAGTTGGCCTTGTCCACGATGTCTCCCGTGATAACCACCAAATCGGGATCAAGTGCGTTGTTTTGTCGCACCACCTCACGATAAAAGTCGGGGGTGAGTTGTCCGGTGAAGTGCCAATCCGATAGGTGGACGATCGACAAGCCAGCCAAAGGACGCGGCAAGCGTGCCAGTGTGAGCGACTTGTCCTGAACGGCCAATGTGAGGATCTCGTTGCCTGGAAGCTGAGCGATCCAGCGCGTCACTCCGCTGGCAGGTATGCAGCCCAGTTGTTGAACCAAGTTGATTCGCTCCCCGCAGTCATGCGGATCCGGGGGTAGCTCATGCGAGAAACATCGTCGCCAAAAAAAAACGCCCACGCCGACCAACACGGCCACCACCGCGAACCAGCTGTAGCCGATCCAGGCACGATTGGCGAGCGAAAGCTGTCGCCACGTATTGTCCGACAGCGGCGCCGTCCACCAGCGATGCACGATCCACAAGGGGATTCCGGCGGCCGCCAGACACCATGCCGCATCGGCCACGCGCAGGAACCAGCGATTCCAGCCGAGCGAGTGCAGACGGTTGACGATGGCCACGCAGATCAGACTGTGCCCCAACAAGGCCACGCACAAGAACACCACGTGGACGAGGAAAGGCATCGGCAACGTACTTTAGGAGTTACGACTGGGATACCGACCGCGTGATTTCGCTCATGCTATCCACCGTCTCCACCAATTGGTCCAAGCGGAACGGCTTGTACAGCACGGCATTGCGGACCAGGCCTGCTTGTCGCGCCTTCACAATCACGTGCTCCGGATCGTAGCCGAAACCGGTCATCAGCACGAGAGGCACCGGGTCGAGTACCTCCTGTAAGCGAACTAGTAGCTCGTAACCGGTCATATCAGGCATGCGGGCGTCCGCAATGATTACGTCGTAGCCGGCATCCGGGCCACTGTTGCGGACCATCAACAGGGCCTCGCCACCCTCATGCGCTGTCTCGACAATGCAACCATACCGTTCCAGCAGCGTGTGGGCCGCGCCGCGCACGCTCTCGTCGGCATCCGCCACCAAGACGCGCAAACCGCGCAAACGCGGCCAAGCTGCCGGCCGCTGAAACGTCTCGGGCACCGCCTCGGCCGGTGTCATCTTTTCCCCGACCTTATGGATGACCTGTTTGATGTCACGTGCGTTGCGCAGAATGCGATGCAGTCGGTGCGCCACGTCTGGGGCGTGGCCGATATACCGCTCCATGACGTTGACCACATCGTTCAAAATCTCGTCCACCGGCAGCGCCACCTCGCAATGAATCGCTTCGACGCTGGCCTGCGCGGTGTTGGCTTGTTGCGCGACGAGTAGTTCCAACGTGTTGAGTGCTGCTGCCAAATCGCGAGAAAAAATCTCTAAAAACTGCAGATCGCTTTCCGTGAATGCGCCCGGTTCAGGGCTCTCGACGTTGAAGGTGCCAATTACCTGATCATGGTGCAGCAACGGAACGGTCAAGGAACTCTTGGCGCCCTTGAACCCTTCAATGTAGAGCGGATCCTCGGTTGTGTCTTCACACAAGTAGCTCTTGCGGGTCGCCGCCACGAAGCCAGTCACGCCATTTTGTTGGGGTTGTGCGAACAGCGGTCGGCTTGCCGCCGTCGGCTCCAGTCCGACGGAGAGTAGAGGCACCAATTGGCCGGTCTTTTGTTCCAATAGGCGAATCTCGATCACATCGAAATTCAGCACGTCTTTGGTGAAATGGACGATATTCGACTTAAGGAGCTCAATCCGATCTTCCACCGCCAGGTGAAAGACTTCTTCTGGCTTCATGTCGGCCAACTGGATCCCGGCCTGGTGGATCGCCTCGAGCTTCTGGTGCTGCAGTGTTTCTTCGGTAATGTCACGAACGGTTACGATCAGCAGCTCTGGCCTGGCCTCTTGATCCAGTACTGGCGCGGCATGCACATGATAGTAGCGATTCGGCTGACAACGCAGCTTGCTACTACTCGGCTCCCCGGTCGCCAAGGCCGTATGAAACGGGCAGAAGTCGGGACCAATGATCTCGGGGCTGCCAAAGGCGGCGTAAAAATTGAGTCCCTCAATGGACTCGCGGCCAATCCATTGGTGCAACCGTGCATTGCCCCACAGGACTGTGTTGTGCAGGTCCAAAACCACGATGCCGTCCGGCATCCCTTCCAGAATCCGTTCGTTCTGCAGCAGACGCCCCAGCCGAGACGTCTCCGATAACTCGCGGGTCGCCGCCAGAACGGCCGCATAATCGCCCCGTCTCAACTCAACCAGCGCCCGCAACGGACTCGGGACGAGCACGACTTCGTACTGCGATCCCATTCCAGCGAGCAACTCTTGGTTCTCGGGACTCTCATCTCCAATACAAAGGATCTTGGGTTTAACCGCCAACCCTGCACCCCCCTCCCATGACCGACGCCCGCATCAGCGTTGAAACTCTGCTGAAATTATAGGAGCGCTCGACAATCGGTACAACCGTTCGACCTTCGCCAATCCTACATCTTTCGATCGGCCTCTCGGAGGGGCCGACATTAGTAAGACCTGGGATGCATCTGGCAGATCCGGGTTCGCCGACACAGGTGTGCCATGGGAAATCCCTGCTATCACTACAAGTCGACGTGCCGATCATGCCCCGGAACTTCTCTGGTTCGCGGGCCGATACGTAGGGATGGTGGTGGCACTCCGCGCACAGCGGGTCCGCAAGCGCCCCCCAATGCCAAACCGTCGTAGCCGGCGAGCGCCACCCGACCGTTGGGGCGCCCGATGGCAGTCAGCAAAGGATCGATCGGATGTGGCGCGCGATTTTCATGGCGCTGGGTATCTCCTTCTGCATCCTCGGGGCCGAATGCCTCGTGGTGGATCGGGCCATACTCGCGCGAAACGCTGATCCGTCCGAGGTCCAGGCCTTGGTCCCCGACATGACGGTCGTCTCGGCCAAGCGGGTCGTGACCCCGCCCGAATGGGCCCCATTCGCCCTGCTGTCCTTCGGCACGGTGGTCATCTTGTACTCGCGCACCTTTTCGCAAGGCGGCTAGAAGATGTGCGGTGCGACGAGAGCAGAGCCTGGAAAAAAGCGAATCTGCGGCTACCAGTCACCAACGCTGCCGTCGCGATAAAAGACGCGCTGGGGCAACTCGGGCTGAAACGGATGGCGAGCCACTTCCGCTTCGTTGATTTCGATGCCTAGCCCAGGACGTGTGTTGGGATGCACGATGCGTCCCTTGGGATCGATCACGAACCCCTCCGACACGACATCGGTTCGCCAGGGTACGTCCGCGTGTACTGTTTCGCAGATGATGTAACTCGGCTGTGAGAAGCCAAATTCCAGCGATGCCGCGGTGCTGACGGGCCCCTGTGGGTTATGTGGTGCCAGCGCAATGCGGTAAGAGTCGGCCAAGGCAGCGATACGTCGGGCGGCGGTGAGTCCCCCGCAGTGGGCGATGTCCATCTGGCAAACCTCGCATCCCCGCCGGGCAAAGAGTTCGCGGAAGTAGGCCAAATCGGTGATCCGTTCCCCCGTGGCCACTGGCGTGGTGATCGCCGCATTGATCATCGCTAGCCCATCAATGGATTCGGGCCAACACGGCTCCTCAAAAAAGTAGAGGCCGAAGGGTTCCAACGCCTTGCCGAACTGCAAGCCCATTGTGGGGGACGGGCGGGCGTGGCAATCGACCATGATATCGATGTCCGGACCCACAGCGTCACGCATGGCGGCGACAGCTGCCTCCGCCCGCTTGATGGGGCGCAATCCCTCCAGGGGCATGGTCGGGGGAACGGCCATGGACTTGAAAGCCGTGTAGCCATCCGCGACGGCTTGCTGCGCCAATTCTCCAAAACGCCGCGCGTCCTCAATCGGCGTTTCATAAAAATCCTCCATGCGACCTCCGCCCAAGTGGCAGTAGGTGCGCACCCAATCGCGCACTCGTCCCCCCCACAATTGACAACAGGGCATGTTGGCGATCTTACCGGCAATGTCCCAAAGTGCGATGTCAATGCCGGATATGGCGGTAGAACGCACGATGCCGTTGCCATGCCAAAAATGCTGGCGATACATCATTTGCCACAGGTGCTCGATCCGGCGCACATCTTCCCCCACAACCAGTTCCGCCAAATCCTCGATCGCTCCGACCACCCCCCGCGTGTGCCATTCCAAAGTGGCTTCGCCCCACCCGTGCAGGCCCGGCTGATCGGTGAGAACTTTGACAAAAACCCAGTTGCGCATTCTCGCATTACAAACGTGCGTCTCTATTTTGGTAATCTTCATTTGGGCTCCAATAGAGCATGAATGCCGGTCGTGAGACCTTGCAAAATGATTTCGAGGCACCCCTTGGCCAGAATCGAGGCGTCTTCCTGGTACAGGCCTTTTCCAAATGACGCCGCATCGGGGACGTACCACACCTGCGATCCATTGGCCAACGTGCCGAATACCAGGGCCTGCTGCGGGAAGCGGGCCCGCAATTCCCGTTGCAACACGTTGTAATGCTCACCATTCAACGGAATCCAGATGGCATCCCCCATCCGCCACAAGGGAATGCACAGCGGGTAGTGGTCTCCCTCCGGTAGGCCGCCAAAACGAGTAAAGCTGCGGTCGGCCCGTTCCAACATGGCTCGTGCCGAGGCCTGGCCGGATGTCTCTCCCTGGCGCTCGGCGGCTTCTAGAGCGGCTTGCCAATGTAGCTTGTCCGCTTCCATCTGTGCCATCGTCGGCAGGTCGGCCCGATAGGGGATCGGTAGAGTGAGCCATTGCGAACGCCAGACTCGCGATTGGGCTGCGTCATCAGCCGTCACGGGCTCGTAAGCCCAGGTACCGAGGGTCGCGCCCGAAACAACCGGACCCTGGTAGACGAACCGTTGGCCGGCCGGTGGTAACGACTCGAGTGCCGACAGGGCAGCGTAACCCAGCTGTCGCCCGTTGCGGTCCGCCACCGCTGGATCCCCCACAAAACCATCTCGCGGTCCAATGTCGCCCGACGCGCCTTGAGCAAAGAAGCACGGCGCTCCGGTCGCACCCTCCACCACCTCGCACATGGCCCCCACGTAGTCAGGACTGATCAGCGTATTGTCCCAGGCCAATGTGGTGGGATGGCAGGCGTAATTGACGATCGTCCCCAAGACCTGGCCGGCAGTGGATGCAATGCGTGCGACCAATACCGAATCGTCGGCTGGACCGGTAGGATTCGCGCCACACACGTACTTACCATACGTTTCGTCAAGATAGTCGCGGTGCATCGCCAAACTACAGCGCCCCGTACCATAGACCATGGTCGCCGGCGTGCGCCGCTCGCGGGCCGTTACCGCCAATTGGCCCAGCTGCCTCGATAGACAAGCCAGATAATCCGCGATCCCTTCACCCCCAGGCAAGTTGCTCCGCTCCAGCCCCAAGAGTCCGGCCGCATGGGTATGCGTGAACCAAACGCTGATGGCGGAAGCGTCGAGTCCCGTCGCGCGAACCATGCCGTCCAGCAGCATGTGCATCTCGCGCTGCCAAAGCAGGCAATGATCCAGGGAGACAAGGACCCGCGGCGATTCGCCAGGCGCGGAGCCTGGATGCGGTTCAAAATACAGAACGGTGGCGGTCAACGGCCGATGTATGCCCGTGGAACGGTCAACCTTCGCCGCACCCCACATGCGATGATACATGCCAACTGGCGGGGTGACTTCGGCGCGGGCGATGCCCACCACCGTCTGATGTTGTGGAAATTTCAGCTGCCGTACGCTGGTCGAGTGGCTCGGAACGGTCATCAGTCATAGTGCTCCACACGGAAAATGCTTTTGCCCAAGCGACGCAGTCAAATCTCAAATCTCAAATTTCAAATCCCCCGATCCTCTATCGTCGGGCGTCCCACACCTCGGCATTGATCAAATGCTTGGGGCGTCGGCCAGCGAAGAATTCCAAAATCTGTTCAGCGGCTGCCGTCCACAGGCGAAGCCGGCCGACGGTCGTCGCGGATGCCACGTGAGGCGTGGCAATCACGTTGTCCAGTTGCAACAGCGGATGATCGGGAGCGGGGGGCTCCACTTGGTAAACATCCAAGCCGGCACCACGTAGATGCCCGGACTTGAGTGCGGCGAGCAAGGCATCCTCATCGATCAAGGCGCCACGAGATGCGTTGATCAGGACAGCCCCCGCCTTCATGCCAGCGATGCGTGTGGCGTTCATCAGGTTACGTGTCTCGGGCGTGGCCGGCAGGTGCAAGGAGACGACGTCACTTTCAGCCAAGAGTTGTTCGAGAGTCGTTACCCTGCGCACCCCCAACTCGGCGAACCGTGCCGGATCCAATGCGGGATCGTAAGCCGATACGTCCATATCGATGGCCTGGCCAAAACGGGCCACACGGGCGCCAATACGGCCCATTCCCACCAAACCCAGACGCAGGCCGGCCAACTCCAAGGCGTTATTGACTGAGAAAAAATCGCGACATTGACCGGCGCGCATGCGATGGTCCACGATGCGCAGTTCCTTAGTTGTGGCCATCAACAGCATGATGGCGTGTTCCGCCGTTGACACTGTCGGCGCATCCGGCGCATTGCAAACCAAGATGCCCCGCTTGGTAGCTGCCTGAACATCGACATTGTCGTATCCAATGCCGTTGCGCGCGATGATTCGCAGGCGAGGGGCACGGTCCATCGTCGCGCCATCCAAGGCCATCCCCCCGGCGAGCACCGCATCGGCTTCGGCCGCTCCAGAAAAGGGATCCCCCGGTGAGTCCGCTAGGCGGCCAAGCTCCGTGGCGACTCCGGCAATCATCGAGAGGACTACGGCCGGCGGTTTGCGTTCGAACCAGATGGTAGGCATGATAGGTTTTTCCTTGGAAGATTTGCGGACCACGAGAAATTTCGACGGCCAAAGGCTGTTGGAAGCGAAGCGATGGTGGATGGTATGAAATGGGTGTGGGTCGGGGGATGAACTTATCGCAATTTGGAAAACCCACCGGCCAAATTGCGCATGGCCGCGGCCAGCGTGGTACCGTCACTCCCCAGCCCGATCATGGTGAAGCCCCACGCGTGATAGGCTGCGACCTGCTCCTGAGTCGATGCCAGGATGCCGGCCGCCTTGCCGTGCCGGCCACAGGCGGCCACGATCCGTTGTAACGCGTCGGCCAGCTGCGGATGGTCGTACTGCAATGGGATCCCCATACTCACGGTGAGGTCGGTGGGACCGACGAACAGCACATCAATTCCCTCGACGGCCGCGATCTCGTCGGCGTTCTTCAGGGCCTCGGATGTTTCAATTTGAGCGATGGTCAACACGTGATCGTTCGCCTCCGCCAAGTACTCGCGGAATCGCTGGCCGTACCCGGCCGCGCGCGGCGAACCGGCTACGCCGCGGATTCCCGCAGGTGGATAGCGAGTGGCCCGCGCGGCTTGACGCGCCTCTTCCGCCGTGTTGATCCAGGGGATCATCAATCCGACGGCTCCGGCGTCCAGCGATCGCTTGCAGCGCACGGGATCGTTCCAGGCCACACGCACCAGCGGCGCCGCTGGCGTGCCACTGACTGCCTGCAAGACGCCGATCAGTCGATCCTGGTCGAGCGCCCCGTGCTCCAGATCGACCAACACCCAATCAAACCCGGCCTGCGCGGCAATCTCCGCATTGACCGACGAGCCGGTGTTCAAGAACGTGCCGGCCATGAGACGACCCGACAACACATCGTGACGTATCCATTGCATGGGCGTATTGGTCCAGCCGGGTGGAACAGGAGTGGGGCAAACCGTCCCCATCATAACGGCTGCATGCGGCTGAGCAACCGGGCCGGACGCGATAAGTTAGGTGCCCCCAAACGACATGAACCATGTTACGGTCCTTCGCTTTACGTGTCGCATCGATTCACGTTAGGATATACCCGTGGCGGAGTTGGTGGCTCGCGAACGGCGTCGGCCCGACATTCAGGCGTCAACACCGTGGGGCGATGCCACGGGCGCACACTTCACGGCCCAGGCCGGGCGTTGCAGCCCACCGGACTTAGCGGGAGCAGGCATGGCAAACGCGGATTCGGCGGCAGCGATGGTCAATCAAGTTGCCAAGCGTGTCGTGGCCAACGTCGAGCAGGTGGTGGTCGGCAAGCGCCAATCTTTGCTCTTGGCACTCACCTGCTGGCTCAGCGAAGGGCATATCTTGTTGGAGGACGTCCCCGGTGTCGCCAAGACCGTATTGGCGCGGGCCTTGGCACGGAGCTTGGGTGGGTCCTTCAAGCGGATTCAGTGCACGCCGGACGTGCTCCCCTCCGACATCACCGGGGCCTCGGTCTTCAATCCTCAGACCGTTTCCTTTGAGTTTCGTCCCGGCCCGATCTTTGCCCAAGTCGTTTTGGCCGATGAAATCAACCGCGCGACGCCGCGCACGCAGTCTGCGTTGCTGGAGGCGATGGCCGAGCAGCATGTGACCGTCGATGGCACAACGCATGTCTTGGAATCTCCCTTCTTGGTGATTGCCACGCAAAACCCGATCGATCACGAAGGAACCTTCCCCTTGCCAGAGGCTCAGTTGGATCGCTTCTTGATGCGTTTTCAGTTGGGGTATCCGACCATGGAGGAAGAACTGAAGATGCTGGAGTTGCTGGAGCGAGAGCATCCGCTGAATCGCTTGGAGCCGGTGATTAGCCCCAGTGATTTAATAGCTTGTCAACAGGCGGTGCGCACGATTCGTGTGGATCCCAAAGTTCGCCATTATTTGTTGCAACTCGTGCATGCCTCGCGGAGTCATGAGGACGTGGCCCTGGGGGCGAGCCCACGCGGCTCGATCGCCTTGTTCCGAGCCGCGCAGGCCATGGCTGCGATCCGCGGCCGTGACTTCGTGCAACCCGACGACATCAAGCGAATTGTGCTCCCCGTGTTGAGCCATCGCATGATTCTCAAGCCGGAGAGTCGATTGCGAAAGGTCAATGCGACCCGAGTGGTGGAGGAGTTGATCGAGGAAACCCCAGTGCCTTTGCTGGCCAACGAGACGCGTGCCACATGATGCGCGGGTTGCTGACGATCCTGTTTCTTATTCTCTTAGCATTGACTCTCCGTCTGGGCATGCTGTTGTATGCCGCCAGCACGGTGGCGGCCTTGTGGTTGGTTTGTCGTGGGCTGGTCAGGTTGTGGGGACGCAGTGTGACGGCTCAGCGCCGCACAAGTCAAACGGTAGCCGAGATAGGCGATGCGGTGACGATTCAAATCAGCATCACGAATACGGGCCGCTGGGCCATCCCCTGGCTGATTGCCGAAGATCTCCTGCCGCCGCAGGCGTTGATCTTCGAGCCGCCCAATCTGCAGGTCAACGGCCGCCGCATGCAATTGACCAAGTTGGCTGCCGGCCAATCGGCCTCCATGCTCTATCAACTGACCGGCAATCGACGTGGCTACTATCAGGTCGGACCGCTGCTGATGGAGACCGGTGACCTTTTCGGATTGTATCGCCACTTTCGCGTTGTGGCGGCGCCGCATTTTTTGATGATCTACCCGCGCGTGATACCGTTGCAAGGTTACGACATCGCCTCCCGCCGCCCGTTAGGCGAGGTGCGTTTGACGTATCGCCTATTCGAGGATCCAACGCGAGTGGCCGGCGTGCGCCCCTATCAGCCGGGAGATCCTCTCAATCGTGTGCATTGGCGAGCCACCGCCCGCACGGGCCAGTTACACAGCAAGGAGTTTGAGCCTTCCTGCCTGGCCGGGGCGACCGTGCTGCTCGATTTTCATCGCGATCAGTATCCGCAGCGTCACGAACCCGTTCGCAGTGACCTAGCCGTGACCACTGCGGCATCCGTGGCCCACGCGTTGTACCAAATGGGCCATCAAGTGGGGTTGCTTTCGAATGGCCGCGACGCTGCCCATCGCTTGCGAGACGAGGGATGGCAATGGGAAGGTACCACGAGGGCCCGTCTGAGGAACCGCGTGGCCATGCGCGTATCCGATGACCATCTGCAGCCCCTGCACGTCGAAACGCGCCGCGGGCCCGAAACGTGGCATCGCATCATGGAGACGTTGGCCCGCGTGGAATTGACCGATGGGCTCAGCCTGGACGCGATGGTGCGTGAGTACGCCTGGCGCATGCCACGTGACGCGACCGTGGTGGCCATTGTCAGTTCCGTTACCCCCGTAGTGTCAATGGCGCTGCATGACCTGCGTCGACATGGCTTCGCCGTGGCGGCAGTCCTGAACCTGTACGATTCCTATGATTTTTCCCAGGCCTCTGGTGCTCTGTTGGCCCAGGGAATTCGCGCCTACCACCTGCGCGACGAGACCTCGATTGGGACCATTTGCCAGGAAACGTCATGCCACGCCGCATCGAACCCACTTGGCTCGACTACGTCGTAGTTGCGCTAAACCCACTGCTGATTATGACCATGCTTGGCAGCCTGGTGTTTTTTATATTGGCAACTTGCTACCAAGGTGAATACCCCGATCGATTGCGATTCATCTTCTCCATGTACGTCATGGGCGCCGTCCTGACGACCCGGATCTCGATGGAAGAGGGGGCCGACTATGCGACCTTGTTCGGCGCGCCGTTGGCCGCAGTGACACTGCTGGCCGTCGCACGGTTCGTCGAGGTGCCCAATACAATCGCCGGATTCGCCTGGCTGGTGCATATCGGACTACTGGCCCTAGTTTGGTGGAGTGCGCATCAGCTGACATGGGACTGCACACTGCTGGACGAAAGTGCCATGGATGAGATTGCCGATGCCACCGGCCAAGGCCTGTTGCAATTCGCAGGTCTAACCCTCGGCGAGAATTGGGAGCCGTCGGATCGAACCCCTGGCAAACCAGCATCCAACAATATTGCGGAGGACGCCCCTCGGACGACACGTCAGGGATGGTGGCAGCGCTGGATCGAATCGCGTCGACGCCCACATGCCCACGGCATGTGGGTGGTCTACTTTTTCTTGGCCGCCATCCCACTGTTCGGTATCGGACACGGATGGATACCAGCGACCGACTCGGGGACGCAGCGTTCCGTCTTTCGACTGTTGGCCGTCTATCTGGTCAGCGCCGGTGGGTTGCTGATGACGACCAGCCTATTGGGGCTACGGCGTTATGCTCGGCACCGCCAGTTGGAAATGCCGGATTCCATGGCCGGCCGATGGCTGGGGACCGGCGCGGCCATTGTCGCTGTGATCGGCGTTCTCGGCTTGGTACTGCCGTGGCCCAATTCCGGGGAAACGCTCCTGTCGCGCGCTGTTGCAGTAACATCTCCCGAGGGCTTGTCGGCGTCGCGCATGAGTCTGGGACAGGAAGGAGATCACGAAGCGGACTCAGCGGAACACGCCGCCGCGCCCGATGACACGGACGCCGATGAACAGCGGGACGCAGTTGGCGAGCGCGAAGACGGCGAAACGGACGATGCACAGGACGGCCAGTCCGACAAACCGAGCGGGGCAGGTCATGACCAACAATCCTCGCCCGATTCTTCATCGCAAACGACAGAACAGTCCTCGACTAGTGAACAGCCGCCTGAATCAGAGCAAGCACCGGCATCCGAGCCGCCGCCTCAGGCGCCGGTACCCTCCGAGCCGCCGCCAGGACCGCCAGAGATCCTGTCGCAGCTAACCGGTCTGTTGCAGTCGCTACAGCAGATGTTACGGTGGTTGTTGATTGCTGCCACGGTTGTTGTTGGTGTCCTGTTCGCCTACTGGAACCGAGACGTGATCGCCGCCATGCTGGGCCGTCTGTTCGAGGCCCTGCGTCAACTTTGGCACAGATTATGGGGGGGTGAGGTACCACCATTGCCGGCTGAATCACCCGCGGCGGCCGTGTCCATCAAGCGTCCCTTTGGGGATTACTTGGAACCCTTCTCCACGAATCAATTTCGCGGATGGCCCGTCGAACGGTTGGTGGTATATTCCTTTGAGGCGATGCAGGCATGGGCCGATGAACGTGGCTGTGGCCGAGTGCCTGATCAGACCGTACAGGAGTTTTCGATTCAAATCCGTCAACAGCATGCGTACCTAGCGGACCCTGTGATGCGATTGGCCAATCTTTACTCACAGGTCGCGTACGACCCGGGCTCGCCGCTTCCTAAGGACGCGCGCCAGCAGGTGTTGACCCTCTGGCGATGTCTGACCGAGCCCTCGGCATGACGTTGCGATAGGTGCCACGATTTGCGGCGATTTCTGCAGGAAGTGCGGTTCAAAGTCTTGAGGCGAGTCATTTCATGAAGGTCCAACATCCAGAAAGCATTGTCCGGTTTGGTATTTGTCGATGGGACATCACGCCGCCAGTCGGCAGCTATCATCGGATGTGGGGCGCGGCGGCGCACGATCGGAGCGAAGGCATCCATCGACCGTTGACGGCGACGGTCGTCTGTTTCTCGCCGCTGAATGGGGAGTCGGCCGACTCATCCACATCAATGACGCAGGTCCTGATTTCGTTGGACCATTGTGTCCTGGGGGATGCCGAGCTGCTGGAATTGCGTGCCGCAGCCGCCCATGCTGCCCAATTAGAACTGGAGGCCATCACCGTTACGTTCACGCACACACATGCCGCGGGTCTCTTCAATCGAGATCGTGCCTCGCAACCGGGGGGCGAGTTCATCGCCGATTATTTGGAGGGACTCGCACGGCAATTGGCGACGGCGGTTGTGGCCGCACAGGAGTCCGCCGTGGAGGCGACTTGCACCTATGCCACGGGGCGCTGCACGCTGGCCGCCGAACGAGATTTTTGGGATGTCGCCAGCGGTCAGTATGTCTGCGGAACCAATCCGCTGGGGAAGGCCGACGATCACCTGGTGCTGGTTGCCGTGCGCGATTTGGCCGGGCAAACATTGGCGACGGTCGTCAATTACGCTTGTCATCCGACGACGTTGGCTTGGGATAATCGCCTGATCAGTCCCGACTATCCGGGCGCCATGCGTGACCTGGTGGAGCAAGCGACGCGCGCGCCGTGCCTGTTCTTGCAAGGCGCATCGGGCGACCTGGGACCCGTGCACGGATTTGTGGGAGACGTGGAGGTGGCCGACCGCAATGGAAGGCAATTGGCCTATGCCGCCCTCTCGGCTTGGGAGTCGTTGCCGCCACCACGCACAACGTTCGACTACATGGGTGCCGTTGCCTCCGGAACCGCGATCGGGACTTGGCAACACGTACCGGCATCCCACGAACGACAGCAAGCGTTGTCCGCGTGGTGCGTCGAGCATTTCACGTTGGCCATACCTTATCGATGTGACTTACCAGACGCTCAGGAAACACGATTGGCGCTCGCTGCGTTTGTCGAGCAAGAGCGGATCGCTCGCGCGGCGGGACGACTTGCGGAGGCCGCGAAGGCACGTGCGTTGGCGGAACGCGAGACTCGGCACTTGGCCCGACTGCAGAACCGCCCCAACGGCTCAGCATGTCCGCTGTCGATGACTCTCTGGCGAATGGGAGATGCCATCTGGATCGCCATTCCCGGCGAACCCTACCAAGTCCTGCAAGAGCAATTGCGATCGCGATTTCCCGATCATCCTTTGGTTGTGATCACGCTGTCCAATAGCGCCACGCCCACCTATTTGCCCCCCAGAGACCGTTAT
Source organism: Planctomycetaceae bacterium (assembly GCA_005773145.1). Taxonomy (GTDB): domain Bacteria; phylum Planctomycetota; class Planctomycetia; order Pirellulales; family Pirellulaceae; genus SXHS01. Next base: position 42,550 of record SXHS01000012.1, read on the forward strand.
GGCAAAGGCATCTATCAGGAGTCCATCGCGCAATTGGAGCCAGGCTGTTTGGAGCAGATCATCCACCACCTGACCGGCCGAATCGAAAGGCTCCTGACCTCTAATGTTTGCGGGGGGACGAGCGAATCCAAAAATCCTTCACGGCCTTGAGGTAGTGGGCTACCAATGCATGACCTGGCCGCCGTCGACGTTCAGGGTTTGGCCGGTGATATTTTCGGCCATGGGGGAGGCCAAGAAGACGGCCATGCGGGCGATATCGTCTGGGGATTGCCAACGGCCCAAGGGGGTGACACGGTCCACTTTCTGTCGCCCCCAATCCTCGTAGGAGAGCTGATCGCCTGGGGCTTGGCGCCGATGCCAGGCCTCCCAAACGCCGCGATTGAGTTCTGTTTGGATCATGCCGGGGCAAATTGTGTTGACGCGCACGGAGTGCTTAGCCAGGTCCTGGGCCATACATTGGGCGAAGTTGATGACGGCGGCTTTGGCCGCGCTGTAGGGGGGGTCGGTGGGCGAACCTACTTGTCCCGCCACCGAGGCGATCAGCAGGAAGGTGCCGCGCCGCTTAGCGGCGAAGTCAGGTCCGAAACGATGGGCCACACGCACGGCCCCCATCACGTTGACCTCCCACACGGGTCCCCAACGGTCGACGCTCACGTTCCAGTACGGGAAGCCATACTCGCCCGATCCGATGCCGGCCGCGTAGGTGATATCGGTGATATCCACGCGATCTTGTTCGAGCTGTTGAATCGCCCCGTCGATCTCGGCGGTATCGGTAACATCCACGGCGAAGCTCATGGCACGGGCATCACTGGCGAGTAGCCGGCGTATTTGATGTGCGGTTTCGGCGACGCTGGGGTCACGGTCCCACAACACGACCGAAGCGCCTTCACGGGCGAATTGCTCGGCGATTGCACGACCGATGCCCCGCGCTCCCCCTACGATCAATGCCGTATGTCCCTGCAAATGTAGATCCATGGCCGGATTATAGCGAGTCCGCGCTCGTCGCAATACGGCCCGCCAACGCGGTCCCCGTCGCCTCTCCCCAGGTTCTTTGCCGTTGACAATCGGCGCAAACGGCCCCTAAGCTGCCCCTTCAGGACGCGATCCGAGAACGATTTTGTCAAAGTTCCATCTAAACCTGAATTGGAGTTGGTCTCATGATTTCAATGAGAACGTTTTCGGCATCCGCCGCTGTGCTCGTGATCACCGGCATGATGAGTCAAGCGGTGCATGCGCACGGGATTCCTCTGGATATTTCCGCAGATAGTCAACTGCGCCTCTTCAATCCATTGCTTGTGACGTATGATCACCATGAGAGTGGACTCGCACTGGCACCGCCGGCGAATCCGACGGCAGTCCGAGGCGCAGCCGGGTTCTACCCGACGGCAGGTGTCATTCCAGCCGGTACGGCCCTCTCGGTGGACGCCACCGGATCTCCCCAACATCCACTGGCGGTGCTCTATTGGAATCCAAGCAATGGCTTGGGCGCCTCGCCCAAGCCGCTAACCCTACAGCGTAACGCTGCAACCGTCGGCGGCATTTCATACCCGGGATTCAACGTGGCGGTCCAACCCACGGATACCTTCGCCTCCCTGGGAACACTGCCGCATTTCAACGGTACGCAGGGAGATCATCGGGCGATGAACGTGTCGCTACCGATGGATGCGCCCCAGGGCCTCTATGTAATAGGCTTTCAAGTATCCGCACCAGGTTTCACACGGTCGGACACCTTTTGGGCTGTTGGCAACTACGGCCTGACAGAGTCCGAAGCTGAAGCGGGTTTGGGGGCAATTGCGGCGGCCGTGCCGGAGCCGTCGTGCGGGCTGCTGATGTTGGCGGGTCTGTCGATGTTCGCTTGGACCCGGCGCACTCGAGGCTAGTGGCATAGGCATCTTGCCTGTGTAAAAACAGAGTGGCGTAGCGGATGGCCGTCAACACCATGAACGATAGTTATGAGGGGGGCCCCGTCCAGCTCGCCGCCGGGAACGCAGTACAGGGTGGCTCCTGCCTCCGATGAGTCATAGCGACATTTTTCGGTCGGCGGTTAAATCTCAAATCTCAAATCTCAAATCTCAAATCTCAAATGTCGGCCCGACACGGCGGAACGAGGGAGGATCGGAAGCCCGGGCACGAGGTCAGGAATTAAGCACCACTACGGAGTCGACTCTGATGCAACGGCCAGGCGTCGTTTGGCTTCTGCCACGGCGGATGCCGCCCATGGCTTGTCTGCATAGAGCAGCACAATGCCACGCCAAATGGCCTGTGCGGATTGAGGGGTGTCGACTTGGAGACGCACGGCGTGGGCCAATCGTTCACGTAAGACGGGCGCATAACCCTCAGTGGTCGCGTCGATTTCCGCTTGGAGTTGTTGCAATTGGCGCTGCGCGAGGGCTAGACAACGAGTCGTTTCACTGGTGGGATGGCGTTGGTCTTGATAGACATCGAGCAGGGCCTGGAGCCGGGCGGCGGTTGCTTCGCGATTCTGAGGCCGCAGACGCATGGCCTCGACGTAGGTCTGCTCAATGGCCGTCAACGGTGTGCTTCCTAGCAGGCCGCGGGCGTTGCGCTCCAGTCGACTGCGCATGCGGTTGAGTTCCAGTTGCTCCTGATACTGATCCATTTCGGCAGCCCGGGGATCGTTGGCGTGATCGCGGCGAAACTGCCGGATCATGGCCTCGTGTTCTCCCCAAGGACCGTTTTCGGATTCAACTCCCGCGCGAATGCGCTGATAGATTTGATCCGCTGTGGGTGGCTGCAGCACATAGGCCGCGAGGCTGGCAACACCCACTACGAATGCAAAGGCCAAGCTGCCCCAAACCCACTTCGTCCAGGTGGGTTCTTCGCCGATGTGATCCGCCTGACGCAGGCGATCCGATTCACCGACCGTTACAAAATGCGAGGGGACGGGTGCGGATTCACCCGCGGACGTTGCTGAGCCGGGAGTCGCTTCGGCTTGGTTGTCGTCCGGATGGTCGCTGGCTACGCCCCCCGAGCCGGTCACGTGCGGCGCGGGGAGTTCACGGGTGAGCAGGGCGGCGTTCTGCCCAGCCGGCGGGGGCTGTGGCATTCGCACTTCGGTCTCCAGCACGGTGCCCAGGGGGCTGCTCCGATCGGATTTGGCAACTGGAGTCAGCGCCGTCGGATCAAGGCGGGCTTCCAAGCCGACACGCTCCGTCGGCGTCGGTTGGATGGACAACGCTCGCACAATCGCCGCCAGTCGATTCGTCACGGCCAAGGCGGTTGGGACGCGATTCGTGGGATCTTTCTCCAACAACTCGCTGATGAGTTGTTCCAACTGAATGGGAACATCCGGCACGAAGCGACGAATGGGGAGTGCCTCGTCGTAGCGTACTTTGTGAACGACCTCGGGGAGTGACTTGCCGACGAATGGGGGCCGACCGGCGAGTAGCGCGTACATCACGCTTCCCAAACTGTAGAGATCACAGCGGGGAGTTACGGGGCGGCCATCCGCCTGTTCGGGGGCCATAAAGTCGGCCGTTCCCAGTACGCCCCCATCGGCCGTCAACGAGGATTGACCAAACAATTTAGCAATGCCGAAATCGCCCAACCTAATTTTTTGATCGGCGGTGACCAGCAAGTTGGCGGGCTTGAGGTCTCGATGAATCACGCCATGATTGTGCGCATGCTTGAGAGCGGCGCCGACTTGAATCCCGATTTCCGCCACCTCGCGCCACGAGAAGCGCCGACCCGCCGACAATTCGTCTTGCAGGCTCGGCCCTTCCACCAACTCCATGGCATAAAACAAATGCTCCCCCTCTTGACCGTATCCATACAACTCAACGATATTGGGGTGCTGCAATTTCTTGAGCGACTCGATTTCCGCCGCGAACCGTTCGCGAAAATTTTCTTCGGCCGCCAGAGTGGGAGCCAACACCTTGAGAGCAACGCGTCGGCCCGACACGTCGTCGGTGCCGGCGTAGACGGTTCCCATCCCGCCCCGCCCCAGGGTCTGCTCGACACGATATGGTCCTAGCTTTCGCAACAC
>SXHS01000080.1 GCA_005773145.1 Planctomycetaceae bacterium
CAGCACGCTGATCAACCACCCGCGATCGTCCTCCATATAACCCAGCTCATAACGATTCCCCCAACCAAAGGCCGACTTGGGCACACTGGTGTTCAGGCTGTTGGTCTGGAAGGCAAAATTCGTCGTGTCCACCGCCACTGAAATCGGTGGCCCGTTCACCCCAATCGGGGTGCAGTCCGGCTTGCTGAAGGACCAATGCAAGCGTTCATAGCTAAAAAAGATCCCCTCGTTTGGTCGCGGCTTATTGCCCAACTGATACTCGGTCACCGGAGCAAAAGGCTGAAAATTGTAATTGTCGTGCACGTATCCATACGTCGGCAGCGCATACGAGCTGGGCTCATAACCGTGCTGCGCGTGCAACCATGTCGGGTAGACAAGTGCTGCCAACCCAACGGCGGCGAACCACGCGACTTTGGAACGGAACCCCATCTTGTTCTTGCCGTTGCCTGCCACGTTCCTATCCCTTCCGGTAAACATAGACCGAACCGTTCGGTAACCTGTGCGGGTAGTATCGGTCCGCCGGATACTGCGAGTTGAACCACTTCGGTAAACCCTGCCGATTTTTCTGCGCGTAGGACACCAATGCCCGCGATGCGGAAAAGAAGTGCCAGCACGCGGAACGTGCCAGCACGCAGGCCTGCGGAGCCACATTCATCAGCCACCGGTGGCGACGAATGTGGCACGGCTCCCTAGCCGACGTTTTGGGTTACGAAAGGGATTGGCCCGATAAAACGTGGATAGCTGCGCAAAGTAGGCATCAAATAAAGACGATGCGGTCTCTCGCATGATTTCGGACTGATCGTACGCAGCTTGTGCAAGCGAGTGGACTAATGCCCGCCCGATCCCTCTTCGGTTGTCGCGGAATGGGCGTGGTCATCCGTCCCTCCAGCCGGCTTGCTGTCCTCAGTCGTGGGCTTGGACGCCGGAGCGCCCGCTGGAGGCTGGCACCCTCCGATCGCTGCAGCCACAAAACCAACCACGACCACACCACACACCGATCGAAGCACTTGCATTGCTATTCCTTCATTTTTAGCTGTATTTACTAGCTGAATGGCCTGACTGCCGCGGCGACGAACCCCGTCGAAATGCGGCGATGTGGTCACAGGAGCCACCCCGCCACCCGAAGATACCGACGATAGGCCGGTTCGACAAGCCCCGGTCCAACCTGGCAAATTGCCTGTTGCGATCACTCGCCATCTCGGTCCGGGCTGGACGGGGCGGTCACCAACCGCAACCCGCCAGGACTTCACAGTTCCCGCACATCTCCCCAAATAAGCCAATGTCCTATTTTAACACCCGGATTCCGAGTTCACTTTCGCGTACGTCGTACCACTTGTTAGGGCGCGTAACCACGATACGATGGTAGGTTATGGCACGGCTTTCCATGAACGAACTCACCACCTATCGGTGGACGTTTGACGAAGACATCCGCCGCTACATCGCCGCCGGTTTTGACGGCATCGGCGTCTGGCGAGACAAACTGTCCGACTTTGGCGAGGAGCGGGGCATTGAGCTGCTGCGCGACAGCCCGTTGCGGGTCTCGAGCCTGTTATGGGCGGGAGGCTTCACGGGGAACGAGGGGCGGACCCATCGCGAGGGTATCGACGACGGGCTCGAGGCCCTCCGTGTAGCAGCGGCCTTGGGTGCCGACTGTTTGGTGGTGTACACCGGGGGTCGCGGAGGGCATACGATCAATCATGCACGTCGGTTAACGCGCGCCGCACTCGCCGAACTGGGGGACGCAGCCGCAGCGTTGGGCGTCACCTTGGCCCTCGAGCCGATGCACATCGGCTGCGCCTGCGATTGGACGTTTTTGACCTCCCTAGATGAAGCGTTGGACCTTGTACAGGATCTACCTTGCAGCGCCATCAAGCTGGCGTTTGACACGTATCACTTGGGGCATTGTGCGAGCATTCTCGAGCGTATTGAGGGATTGATCTCGTATGTGGCCATCGTCCAATTGGGAGACGCCCGACATGCTCCATGTGGCGAGCAGGACCGGTGTTGCCTGGGAGACGGCCGCATTCCACTGGGACCGATTGTGAGGCGGCTGTTGGCGGCAGGGTACGATGGGTACTTCGACGTGGAGCTCATGGGACAAGAGATCGAAGGCTGCGACTATGACCACATCCTGCGGCGATCCGTGACTGCGGTGCGCCAACTGCTAGCCGCAGCCGGCTAGTGGCCTCGTGCCTTCACGTCGTGTGAGCGGGGGCCCTATGCGAGGAGCTGCCGCCGACTAGGGGGTACTCAGATCGAGACACACCACTCGGTCATTCCCTCGCACGTACAGCAGGCCGTGAGCCAGAATGGGTGCGGCCCATGCTGGGTAGGTCAACAGCTTGGTTCGCGGTTCGCTCGGTTCCGTCGGCGCAGGCCCGTGCAGATCGCATTCCGCGCGCAGCTCAAAGCGTTCTGGGGTAGCACGAATCAAACGCAACACTCCGTCCTCCCCCAAGCAGATGAATTGACCATCGACATACAACAAGGAGCCACGAGTCAATCCTGCCTGGGACCACATCGGCTTGCCCGTTTCCCATTCGATACAACGCAACTCGGCATTCTGAGTATGGCGGCCACTGGAGCCATACAGGTACCCCTCATGATGGATGGGCGTGTTCCAATGGGTCTGCATCGCCTTTTGTCGATTATGGGCCTCATCGCGCCACACGACATCAAAACCTTTCCCCTCGGGCCGCACACGCAAAAGGGAACTCCCAGGACCATACGTTTCAGATATAAACACTTCATCACCGACGACGACCGGGTTACTGGCGTTGACACTCTCCAATGGGCGTGCCCGCCACGGATAGTGAAAATCCAGTTCTCCACGCGTCGGATCGAATGCCACTAAGCCTCCACGGGCGAACACGAAACACCATCGCCGCTTCCCAATGGTGGCTGTCACCGGACCGGCATAGCCGGCTAGCTCGTCGGTCAGTTGATACTTCACGCGTCCCGTCCGTTTTTCGAAGGCCACGATTCCAGATCCGTTGCCGTTCACCAGATCCAACCGGCCCGGTGCGACGTCCTGCGCATCGGGTGGACTCCCGCCCACGACCACGATCAGCAACTCACCCTCGACGATCGGGGTACTCCCCACGCCGAAAAAATTCTGCACGACGCCGAATTGGGTACGCGTATCGACCTTCCAAATCACCTCACCGGTCGCGGCGTGGAGGCAATGCAACATGCCTTCGGCACCATAAGCATAGACACGATCCTCATCGATCACAGGCGAGCAGCGTGGCCCGTTGTTGTACCCGTAGTGGTCTTCGTAGTTGGTCGGATACGAGTACATCCAGAGGGACTCGCCGGTCTCGCTGTGCCAACAATGAACCTGGGCCTCGTTCCCCGCGCGGTCCAGCTGATAGTAGCGACCACGGGCGATAACCCCGATGCCATAGCTCATATTGAGCGGCCTCTGCCATTTGATGGGGGGCCCTTCCTCCGGCCATGTCGTTGCCAGCCCTCGCTCCGCCGACTTGCTGTCGCCGCGTGGGCCCAGAAAGCCCGGCCAGTCCTCCCCCGTGTGGCGCGTCGCCAGATCCGGCAGCTCGTGCTCCCCCACTGCCGCATTCGCGTCTCGACAGCCTGCCGTCAACGTGACCGAGGCCCAGGCGAGGACCACCGTGCCCCAGCACCCGACGCCAACCACTCGCTGCATCGCTTGACCCTTTCGATCTCGCTCGATGATCTTGAACCTGCCACACTGACAATGCGATATCATACCAGAAGCCTGTTACCGATCGACAACGCGCCCCAACGAGCCAGCCACATGTTGACCATCAATTCCCGCATCGCCATTCCTCTGGGCGAACTGAACTTCACGTTCGCACGCAGTGGGGGCCCAGGCGGACAAAATGTGAATAAGGTGAACACGAAGGCCCAGCTCAAGTGGCACATCACGCAAACGGCTTGTCTGCCGGCGGATGTTCTCGCGAGATTTCAAGCGCGCTTCGCCAATCGCATCACCAAGGACGGCGCGTTGGTCATTCAGAGCCAGCGTTATCGTGACCGCAACCGCAACGTGGCCGACTGTCTCGCCAAACTGCAGCAAATGGTGGCTGAGGCAGCCATCGCACCCAAACGCCGACGGGCGACACGGCCAACGCGATCCTCTCAAACGGCGCGCTTGCGTCAGAAGCAGGCCCACGGCCAGAAGAAGCAGCAACGCCGCACGCCACCGGCGTCCGATTGACCGGTCCAGCGCACGGGGGATCGGTAATCCCCGGATGCCGGCGGGAAATTATTTCAAGTCGAGTTTGCTGCCCATGCCACCCCGCCCCGACGCGCGCAGAACTACGGGCACGCAACTGTCGTATCCACAATGACTTCTGTCAATACCAGAAAATTTTCCGAATTCTGGCGGTTCATTGGCACAGGACCTGCACTTAGCAATAGATGTGGTCGCAACGCACGGCCGGCAGAGGTTGAGCCACGCAGCGGTCAGCAGTCCCCCAGCAAAATTAATATGGCGAGGGGAGAAGTGACTGTCCGCTTCGTGGGCGAAATCCGGATGCAAGAGCATGCGGAGACGACGCAGAGGTTGGTCGGGTAAGCAGGCGGTGATGGGCAGATCGTGGCGGAAATCGTTTTTTTTCAAAGGAGTGTCCCGTGCTCGTACTGACGCGTAAGTTTCAGGAAAAGATTTGTATTGGCGATGACATCGTGATTACCGTGGTGCGGATCGCCGGCAACTCAGTCCGCCTGGGCATTGAGGCCCCCACTGGGGTGCGGATTCTGCGGGACGAGATCCGGGGCCCGGCAACGGAGGAATCGCCAGCGGCCCAGGCGGCCCCAGCCAGCCAACCGGCGCCCGCCTCGCCATCAGCGGGTGCCGACCAACCGCCTCAGGCCAATGTCGTGGCGCAGGGGGCCCTCCCGATGGCCTCCCTATTGGCTTCGCTAGCAGCCCGCCGCATGAGTCGGTTTCCGCTGACGCGACGTCCCAAGTAGAGGGGGAGGAACCGGCTCGGTGGTGGAAGCTACCGTGATGCGGGCGCGCCGCGTCAACGCGTGCTCGGCGGTAGAAGCGACTGCAGATGTTCCAACAAGACACGACGCACCTCCAAGATGGTGCGCGGGTGCCGGTGGACGTTAACGTGATCTGAAGTCACAACAATTTGTGAATCGGCAACTTGCAGTGTGGCGCTTTCCGTAGTGACAACACCATCGCTGTCCCGGGCAACCTTCCCCATCAAGCCCTTTTCGGGGTACTGCCCCAGGACGTTGTGGTAGCGTACCCCGGGGAGATGGGCCGACTGCAACATCAGAGGTAGAAAGGGCGAGTCGGGGGATAGCGAGTCCACACTGGTGGTAATCCCCAGCAGCCGATCGTCGCGAAAGAATCGCGAATTCTGATCGAGTAGCGCCTGCTGGTGCAGGAGTTCATGTTCCCCGACATCAATAAGCTGGCGACCCAGCCATTGGGTCGTCCCATTCGAAAAGTGAGTGCCGCGGTGGGGGGTCGCGATCGTGATCACTCGGCGCACGGACGGATTGGGTTCAAAGTAGACAATCTTGGCGAGGGCCTCCTTGATTTCCGGGGCACCCTGGAGTTCGGCAAACGGCCGCGAACTCAACAGGTGCCAATAGTCATCGCGACTCTCCAAGGTTTGGAGCTTGGCGATCAATCCCCCCATGCTATGCCCCACCAGAACCATCTGATCCAGCGAGGGGGACTGACGTTGCGGGTCGAGCACCTGACGCGCTTTTCGCAGGTCCTCGCGCAGCTGGGCCGCCGTTACCCAGAAGGGCTGACCCGTTGGATAGTGATAGAACCAAAACTGGTAACGATCACGAATTTCCGCGGCGCCTCGCAGATCATTAAACATTTCCATCCAAGTCACCAGGCTGGACCAGAAACCATGCACCATGATCACGGGGATCTTCTTCGGGTCGTAGACCTCAAGCATGTACAGGCCCTGCACGGCCTTGGCTTGCTCGGGACGCAGTAGCCCCTCCAAGGGGGCCTTGGCCTGCTTGAACAGCTGATTATCCAAGCAGTAGGCCAGAGGCGTGGTGAGATCGGTTTCCAGCGGAACGAGTCTCGCGTCCACGTCGACATCGGTCGCCTGCAAGGGATCATAGAGTTCCAATACACAAGTATGACGCTGGCCACCACTTCCCAAATCGCGATGATGCTGCCGATCCACCCGCAGCAGGGCCGTCACAGGAAAGGCCATGCCCGGGGGATAGTAGGGCTGCGCCGCATCGGACTGATGGTCGGTCCGATAGACGGCGATCATCGGCACCCCCAGTCCATACGTTTGATAGTGATTGGACAATCCCTGGACCTCAAAATCCGAGGCAAACTTCAACTCCTCAAAATTGCCGTCATGCCAGGGGCCTCGTGATTTGACCGATATGTCAAACGTTTGTCGCCCGGTTTGCACGGTGTAACGCTGCCCGGGTACCAGCTTGCCCTGTTGCTGCGCCTGTCGCATGGCCCCTTCGAGTGAGCTGTTGTAGATATCGCACGCTTGACGAAACCGCGGATCATAGGGATTGCGTGTGTTGTTGAATTGACCATCCAACAGATAAAGATAGGCGTTGGCGACCGCCGCTCCGTAGAGGTCGAGCGCCTGGGTGGCCTCATTTTGCGTCTCCAGTCGCTTCGCGCCGATATACGCCAGTTCGGCCACGGCATAGACATTGTCTGCCAGTGGCTCCTGAGCGCTGATCTGCTGGGCACGATTCAGGAGTTCGCCAGGATCCGATTCCTGCTCTTCGATCAAATCATATCGACGCAGGAACTGAGCAGTTCGCGCCGTGGGGCGCGGACCGCGATAAGAATTCAATTGCAGGGTTTGGGCGAGCGGATTCCGCGGCGCACGCCGCAGCCGGGCCCATTGCACGCTAGCACAGCCCGTGCATACCACGAGCAGTAACAACATGCCGGGAATGCACCCATTCACGGCGCGACGCAAGGAACGTGACGCTTCGATTGCTGGTCGGTGATTTCGCAACGACGTGGCCATCTCCGACAGAGGCTCTTTCAGCCGCACATCCTTCAGCCGTTCGCGTCCAACCCCATGACCGACACGGGTGTTGGCGCGCAAAAAAACTCCCCAGGGCCTGCACCCACGCCAGCCCGACCGAGCTAAGGGCGTGCAAGGGTACTCGCAAGGCGCATTCCAAGTCAACAACGGTCACGGTGAATCGGGGCACGATCTCAAATTTCAAATTTCAAATTTCAAATTTCTCGAGCCGCTAGCCTTATTCGCGGTTAGAGCCCGGCAACGAGCGCCATGATGCAAGCACTCGGTACAAGAGGGGGAGGGGGGGAGGGTGCCGAACGAGAGTCTGCTAGCCATCACTGCGAACCCGCAGTTGGCCCCGTTGGTCGGCCTGCCACGCGATCCGAGCATCCAGATCAAGACCGGTCAGCCAACCGCCGCCGTAACAATGGGTGTCCAGACAGAGCAGATGGCCTGCATCCAGATACTCGCCCGAGATCTGGGGCGTGTGCCCGACAATCACCATTTTTCCCGAGCAATGAGGGGCGGGGAGGGGGTCGGACAGGTGGGTCCACAACAACCGGTCGCTAGGCTGCTGTTCCAAAGGTCGTTCGGGCTCGTAATTCGCATGCACGAAGACGTAACGGTCGGTCTCGAAGTAGAGAGGGCAATTCTCGATGAAAGCGAGGTGATCGGCCGGCAGATCGCTTAAGTTGCCACCATAGCTGGCCATCGTTGCAGCACCGCCGCAAGTGTCTCGCCAGACCGGTAGGAGCAGCCGATCCTCTAGGGCGGCGAGCAACATCATCTCATGGTTTCCCAACAGCGTGACCAATTGGCATTGGTCGGACAGGCGGAGGATTCGCTCCACGACGCGGCGGCTGTCGGGGCCCCGGTCGACATAATCGCCCAGCAGGACGAGCAGGTCGTCTCGCTGTGGGGCCATCGCCGCTAAGACAGCATCGAGTGCCTCGGCACAACCGTGAATGTCACCAATCGCCAACGTGCGTTGTGGCATGAACGTATCCGCGCCAGACGGTATGCGTCTTCAATTGACCGTGGGGTCGGGAGGTCGATTCTTGATCCTCAATGAGGATTGCATCAGCTCCGACCCAATGCCCTCGATGACGACCTTCCAGATGTCCGCGGTGTCCGTATCAAAAATCAATCGATTCTCAGCTGGCGCGGTGAGCCACCCGCCGGCCGTCAACTCCGTTTCCAATTGGCCGGCTCCCCAGCCAGCAAACCCAACGAAGAGCCGAAAAACACCATCCGTGCGGGCTACGATTTTTTCCAAGAAATCCGTGCGTGTCGCAAAATAAAGGCCTGGATAGACTTCGGCGTCCGCGAACAGCGGCTGTTGGTGCACGGCCATCAGCGGTCCCTCGACCGGCCCCCCCAATCCCACGGGGGCCGTACTGTGACATGCCCCTTTGCCCACCTTCTCCCACAACTCGTGGACCCGCCACGGTCCTGGCCGGTTGAGGACCAGCCCCAAGGCACCTTGCGGCTGATGTTGCACCATCAACACCACGGTGCGACTAAAATTGGTGTCCAGCAAATGGGGGGAGGCCACCAGCAGTTGTCCCTGTAGTGATTTCATAGGAACACGTCCCAGCTTGCCACTTGGACGCAGCACCGGCCGTCACCGGCTGGACCACGTCTCCGTCCAAATGCAGCCTGCCCACGACCAGCCCACGCCAAACCCGATCATGATATTTTGCATGCCGACCGTCAGTTGGCCGCTGCGACGCAATTCGTCCAACAGGATCGGAATGGTCGATGAAACGGTATTCCCGCAGTTTTCCAGGGCCAGGGGCATTCTTGCCATATCGATCCCCAAGCAATCGCAGAGCAGTTCCAACATCTTGCGGGTCGCTTGGTGAAACAGGTAGAGCTGTATATCTTCCCGCCGCTTACCGGCCGAACATAAGATATCCTCCACCACCTGAGGGATGGCACCCACCGTGAAATTGATCAGGCTAGGGCCGTCCATATACAACGGGCTGGGCCAACGCTGGCGATGCCGTGGTTTATGGCAGGCGGCCGGCGCACGCGCTCCCCCCTTCGTGACCAACAGCGTATCGGCCCCCTTGCCATCGGTGCCAAAGCAATAGCCGCTCAGCGATGGGGTCTCGGCCGCTTCGATCAAGGTTGCCGCCGCACCGTCCCCGAAAATCGTCCGGAGGCTGCGATCGGACGGATGGATGTACTTGGTATACGTTTCCGCTGTGATGAACAAGACGCGACGCACGGCACCGGTGCGGATCAGGCCGTCTGCGACGGCCAAGCCGTAGACAAAACCCGAACAACCCAAATTGATATCAAAAGCACCGCATGAGCGTCGGAGTCCCAAGCGATCCTGCAGCAGACAGGCCGTCGTTGGCAAGGGATAATCGGGCGTTTGCGTGCAAAGCAGCACGAAGTCAATCGATGCGGGGTCGATGTTGTATTCTGCAAACAACTTCTGTGCCGCCTTGAACCCCAGATCAGAAGCACACTCGTCGGGAGCCGCGATATGCCGCGCGGCGATGCCCGTCTTGGAGAAAATGAGATTCATGTCCCAATTGGGAAACTCTTCAGCCAACTGCTGATTGGTTTCCACACGCTCGGGCAAATGAACGGCGATGGGACCGATGGCTGCATGCATGGGTGCGGGATCGTCTCAATACCTTCAAGTCATAGCGCTAGCCGAGTGATGGCGCTAGCCAATTGGGTGGGTTCGCCGAATTACCGTGCTAGCCGAGTTGTCGTGCCTGCCGGCCCCCGTAACGATACTGGTTCCCTTTCGATTGGTCAATCGCGCCCCTTGGCAGGGCAGAATGACCTTGACCCCCGCGTCCATGCGGATATACTCCGGCCGCTAGACCTTCGGACTGACTTGCGAGCCGCCCGTGTCACCACGCACTTTGTCATCTTGGATTCGCGCTCTCGTGCTGGCAGCCGGTTGCGCCGCTTGGGCCGAGCGATGCAGTCGGGCGGAAGTGCCTCTGGGATCGTGGCCGGCCGTGGAACGGCACGACAACTTTGTGTTCCATGCCGACTTTTCGCTGGAACGCTATCAACAGGCCTTGTCGGAAATCGGCTCCCTCCGCCGCCAACTGCACGAACTTCTCGAAATCGAGATTTCGCACGATGCGGTGGATGTCTACCTTTTCTCGCAGCACGATACCTACGAAAGTTACCTGCGCCGCTACCTACCGGGCGTCCCCGACCGCAAGGCACTTTTTGTTAAGTCCAACAGTCCTGGCAATGTCTTTGCGTACCTAACCCCCGAGTTCACGGTGGACCTGCGCCACGAGTGCACGCATGCGATGCTCCACGCCTCCCTACCCAACGTGCCCCTCTGGCTTGATGAGGGATTGGCTGAGTATTTCGAGATCGCCCCAGACCAGCAATCGACAGCCCATGTGCATCTCGTCAGCTTTCGGCGCAGCGTGCGTTGGCGATCGGCCCCGTCCCTAGCTGAGTTGGAATCGCTGGACAACCTCCGTCAAATGGGCAAGCGAGAGTATCGAGATGCATGGGCTTGGGTGCACTTTCTCGTGCACGGCCCCCCCGCAGCTCAACAAACGCTTGTTGAATACCTGCAAGATCTGCAGGCCCAGCGGCCGACTGGGCGTTTTTCCGAGCGACTGGCGCAACAGCTGCCGGATGCCGAACGTCACATGCGGGAACACTTCGTCGATTGGCCGGTCGATTGAAGTCGCGAGCGACATGACACGTGCGTACTATTGGGGCCGCCTGCAGGTCGGAGTGCGGCAGTCGGCGGATGCGTCCTGCTTCTGCCCCCTACGATGCGGTCGCCTCGAGGCTGCGTTCGAGTTCCCCGGCCAATTTGGCAGCGAGTTCAGCTCGCGTGAATTGTCGCACGTGCTGCTCGTCGAGCGCCGTGAGATGGCCCAGGTGCAGGTTGGCCGATAGTTCGGTCAGCGCACGTTCGATTCCGGCGACATCATGACAGTCGACAACTCGGTGGGGGCCATTCGTTCCTAGGACCCAGGGCAATTCGCCAGCCGGATCGGCCAGCGCCAATATGGGACGCCGCGCCCCGAGATACTCGAAGATCTTGGCCGGCACCCCCCAGCGACGGCCGGGCGTGTCCAACAAGACCAATATATCTGCCGTTCCCATCGCCCGCAGCGCATCGCCATAGGGTACCTGCCCCTCAAATTGCACGACATGCTCCAAGTCATAGGCCCGCACGGCCGCTAAGAGATCACCTCGGTTTTCGATGGACTGCCCAAGTAGGCGAAATCGCCAGGCGGGTTGATCCATGCGTCGCGTCCGCTCGAGCCGCGCAAGCGATTCGAATAGCGGGCGCGGATTCCGCCCGTGATAGAGTTCACCGGCATGGACCAGCGTAGTAACCGCGGACTGGGTCGCTGGGGCCGTAAGGCCGAAGGGTGGGGTGACACGCGTCGTCGCATCCGCTTGCTGAAATCGCTCGGGATCAAAGCCGTTCGAAATGACCGTAAATTTGGCCGAATGCTCAGGAAACGCCTGACGGAACACATCACACATGCGCGGCGTGTTGGCAATGACACGCTGCGCATTTCTCATTATGGACCACTCGGCCCGCACCGCCCACCGTCCACGGATGCTTTGCGCGGCATCCGTCGCATAACCGGCAATCCAGGGGTCTCGAAAATCGGCCAACCAAGGAATGCCAAAACGACGGCTGACGAGATGTCCCAAAGCATGTATGGCGGCTGGGGGGCTCGAAGTCAAAACACAATCCGGTCGCCATTCGGCCACCACGCGTTTGCACTCGGACCAAGCGCGAGGTAGCCACACGGAATCCCCAAAATAACGACGGGCGACGCGACTGGTGATTCCCATGGGGATTGGTACCGCGCGAACTTTGATGCAGGCAGGGACCTCCTTCAACAACCCCGCATCCCGCGGTTCACCCGGCATTTCCGGTGGCGCGATCACCGTTACATCCCAGTTGTGTTCCGGCAGATATCGCACGAATCCGAGCAGTCGAAAAACGGCCGATGCCGCTGAAGGCGGAAAGTGATAGGTCAGCAGTAACAAGCGGCGTTTGCCCATGGCCTCACATCGTTCCCTTCCGATCCAGATTCCCCTACACTACTCGTACCAAGGACGGACTCGCGCGGCGCATCTCGAAATGCCCCACAACCCAAAAACCACACCCCCTGAGGCGTTACCCCGTCATGCCCAACCCGCTACTCAAGAACCTGCCCACCCTTCAGGAACTTCTCGACAATCCCACGGTTCGCCGTTTAACGGAACGGGTCAGTCGCCATGAGGTTGTCGGCCAAGTGCGGGGCTTTCTCGATGATATCAAACGAGAATTACAATCGGCCGTCCACGACGCCCAAATTCCAAACGCTCGCGAACTGGCCGAACGATTCGCTCACTGGGTGGGGAGCGAACAACAGCCTAGCGTGCGCCCCGTAATCAACGCTACGGGTATCCTAATCCACCGCGAGCTGGGGGGCCCCGCGTGGGCCGAAAGCGCTCGGAACCAAGCCAGCTGGGTGGCGGGCCATTATATCAATCTGCGAGTGGATTTATCCACGGGCGGGCCGCAGGAACCCACCGCCTACGCCCAGCGGCTCTTGCAAGAACTAACGGGCGCCGAGGCCGCCTGCATCGTCCACAGCCATGCAGCCGCGGTCCTGTTGGCCTTGGTCGCCATCGCCCCGAACCGAGAGGTTGTGGTGTCTCGTGCCCACCTGGGCGACCTGGAGGGCACCGGACGACTCCCCGACCTGATTGCCTGGAGTGGCGGGAGGCTACGCGAAGTCGGTGCCGTCAATCAGACGCAGGCGGCGGACTACTCCGCCGTGATCGGGCCGGATACGGCGGCCATCTTGAACGTGCAGGCCAGCAATTTTCAGATCACGGGAGCCAATCGAGCCCCCCAATTGAGCGAGCTCACCAGCCTGGCGGAACCGCAC
This sequence comes from Planctomycetaceae bacterium, assembly GCA_005773145.1. GTDB lineage: Bacteria > Planctomycetota > Planctomycetia > Pirellulales > Pirellulaceae > SXHS01. The sequence goes on from SXHS01000080.1 coordinate 12,893, forward strand.
AAGCTGCCCGTAATCGATGTGCTCGGCAACGGAACCTTGGTGGATGTGGAACCGTATGGCGTACAAGGAGAAGCACTGGTTCAGGAGCGCATCCGGCAGGGAGCGCACATCGTGATCTTTCGCGGCGATGGCTTGATCGGTGGTCCCCCCTGCGGATTGGTGGTGGGACGCCGCGTCTGGATCGAACGCATCGCGCAGCACCCGCTCGCGGCCACCCTGGCCCTCGATAAGTCTCTGCTGGCCGCCACCACGGAGACCTTGGCCCTATATCGCCAGCCGACGCAGATCTGCGATCAGGTTCCCACACTGCGTTTGCTGTCAACAAGCATCCTGAATCTGCAGCAGCGGGCGGAACGCCTCGCGGCCCAGATGGCGACCATGCCGAACATCGCCTCAGCAGAGGCCCGAGCCGCGACCACGTACCTTACCAGCGACCGCCTGCCGTTGCATGAGCTACCGACATGGGGCGTTGCCCTGCGCCCGCGCCAAGGCTCGCTCGACGAACTGGCGGGAACGCTCCGTCAAGGAAATCCAGCCCTTATCGGTCGAACGCAGGAGGGGGCCTATTTCCTCGACCTACGTGCCGTGCACCCGAAAGAAGACATGCTCTTGGTGGATGCCGTACAAGGACGGGTCGCTTCGGCCCCTCAGTCCCCGACGTCGGCGCAATAGGGGTAGGGGAAAAGATTCCCCGTGTTCCCCAGGCGGCCGTCGGACTGGTACAATCGCACTTTTTCCCAAGTGCCCGCCGATGGCGGCATTCAGGAGGGACCAGGCAGATGGACGCTAAGTTTCGCTCCACAGCCATCACCTTTGACGACGTCTTGCTAGAGCCCCGCTACAGCGAAGTCGTCCCCGCCGAGGTTGATGTGCGCACCCGGTTGACTCGGCGCATTCAACTCAATGTCCCCTTACTCAGCTCCCCGATGGATACCGTTACCGAGAGCGCCATGGCCATTGCCTTGGCCCAAGTTGGCGGCCTGGGAGTCATCCATAAAAACATGTCCATCGAACGGCAGACGGAGGAGGTCGACAAGGTAAAGCGGAGTGCCAATGGCATCATCGATGATCCGATCACGCTATCACCGGACGCGCCAGTATCGAAAGCACGCGAGTTGATGGAGAAGCACAACATCTCCGGCGTCCCCATCACGCTCAAAGATGGCCGCCTGGAAGGCATTCTGACACGTCGCGACCTGCGTTTCCTGGAGTCGACCGACCTCCCAGTGGCACAGGTCATGACGCGCCAGCCCCTCGTGACAGCAACGGGGACTGTAACGCTTGAGGAAGCTGAGAAAATTTTAACGGCTAAAAAGGTGGAGAAACTTTTGCTGGTTGACGAAAATTACCACCTGACGGGACTCATCACGATTAAAGACTGCGACATGATGAAGCGGTTCCCCCAGGCCTGCAAGGACCGGCAAGGTCGCCTGCGGGTGGGCGCGGCTGTCGGCGTGTTTGACTACGACCGGGCTGCCAGCCTCATCGAAAAAGAAGTCGATGTGCTCATCGTGGATAGTGCCCACGGGCATACGGCCAATGTATTGGGAACGATTAAGGAACTCAAGAAGCGTTGGGACATTGACGTCGTCGCGGGAAACGTGGCGACCGGCGAGGGATGCGCGGACTTGATTAAGGCGGGGGCGGATGCGGTCAAGGTGGGGATCGGACCAGGTTCGATTTGCACCACGCGTATCGTGTCCGGTGTCGGTGTGCCACAGATTTCGGCCATCTACGCCGCCGCACAAGTCGCCGATAAGCACGACGTGCCGGTGGTGGCCGATGGTGGAATTCGCTACTCCGGGGATATGACGAAGGCGATCGCCGCAGGGGCCCACGCCTGCATGATCGGCGGTCTGTTTGCCGGCCTGGCCGAAAGCCCCGGCGCTCAGATCCTGTATCAAGGACGAACATTTAAGGTCTATCGCGGTATGGGTTCGCTGGGTGCCATGGTCCAGGGGTCCAGCGAACGCTACCGCCAAAGTCAGCAAGAGACGGGGACCGGCAAGCTGGTCCCCGAAGGCGTCGAAGGACGCGTCCCGTTCAAAGGGCCGCTCGGTCCGTTTGTCTACCAATTGGTCGGCGGATTGCGGGCGGGAATGGGATATTGCGGAACACGAACGATCGACGAGTTGCGCAGGGATGCGCACTTTATTCAGGTGTCGGCGGCAAGCGTAAGAGAGAGCCATCCGCATGATATCGCAATTACGCAGGAAGCACCAAATTACAGCTCAGAGAGCCCTGGGAACACGCCCCCGTTATGAGCCCTCTTCGGCCGCCGGGCGTCCCGTGCCCAGCACGCGCCCTGAGGGTCGGCGGGCACGGCAACATGAGCGGTTGGCAAGCGAATGGGCTGCCCTGGTCGCTATCGGCCTCGTCTTGGCCCTAACGGGCCCATTCGCCTCCGCAGACGATTCGTCGGCAGCTGCGACGGACCATTCTCGCTCCGACTCGGCGGCCGATTGGACCGCTCGCCCCTATGGACGCCCACAGGGCACCGGGCCTTCGAGTCGAACGGCTGCATTGGCCAGCACGTCCAGCGACACAACGTCGAACTTGGCTTGGCGCAGCCCACAGACAAAAAGCCGTCCGACCGCAACACCTTCGCAGAAACCGGTGACGAACAACGCTCGGAAGCCGTTCGAAGGCGCCGCCGAACAACCTGAGTCCGGGCGCTACCCGGTGGTCCCAGCACAGGCCACCTTGGCTCTTGGGCCAGCACAACCCATCGACGATCCCTTTGGCGACCTCGCGCAACGGGACCATTCAGCCGATAGCATCGCCGAGTTCTCCGATACCACGACCGGCTCCGAGTGGAGCGACGAGCCTCGCCGACGCGCGGCCCGGCCACGACGAATCGCGGCTCAAGTAGCCGCCGCGCCGCGCAGTGTGTTGGTGCCACCCCACGAACCCCACTTGGTATCTGAGGAAACCGGTCACGACACCCCGGATGCTCAGCATGTCGACGAGCCCCAGTCGGACATCACCGAGATTTCCGAGCCACTCCCGGATGAAAATGAATCGACCATTGAAACCAGTAGTCCCTCAGGGGATAGCGACCTCCCCGGTGCTAGCGGCTCCCTGCCGGAACCCGAGGACGCAGGGGACACTTCGCTCGCTGATGAGGACGCTGACCAGCCTCAGCGACCTCGAGACGAACGAGGCGAACGAGGCGAACGAGGCGAACGGGACGAAATGCCACCTGGTGCACGCAAGCGCAAGCCGACCGCCTGCGATCGCACCTACAACGATCGCGACTGTTGCGAAGGGGACCGTCAGTGCAATGCCGCTCTGGATGCCTTGCAAAACGCCACCATTGATAAAATTTCCTTGGACATTACGCCCCCCTTCGACCCGAAAACGTATGCGTCGGAACCCAAGAAGAACCGGCGCAAGGACAAGACAAGCACCCTGGCCAAATCTCCGTCACGCGTCTGGTCCGACCAGCACGGACAAGTGCTGGCTACTGGACGCTTGCACGACTTTCGCAACAGCCAAGTCATAATCGAAGAAGCAAGCGGTGCCACCACGGCCGTAGCGGTCGACCGACTTGGCACGGATGAACTATGTTTCTTGAACGCGTATTGGTCCTTGCCGTTAGAGTGCCGGTTGCGAGATCCCGGCTTGAACCCGCGTTGTTGGACCTCGTTGACGTATACATGGACGGCTTCCGCTTTGTGCCACAAGCCGCTCTATTTCGAAGACGAGCAACTCGAACGATATGGTCACACCGTCGGTCCCATTCGCCAGCCGTTGTTGTCGGCGGCCCATTTCGTTTCGCACATTGCCATCCTGCCGTATAATATGGGGGTCAATACATCCAATGAATGCATGTATGCCTTGGGGCACTACCGTCCCGGCAACTGCGCCCCGCGCATGATCAATGCGTTTCCCTTCAGTCTGCGGGGCGCGACCTATCAAGCGGCGGCGGTGACTGGCTTGGCGGGCGCTTTGCCGTAGTCGCCCGGCTCGCGCCGCGGGCTTTCTATTGAATTCACTTTGCCGGGAGCGATTGGCGCTGGCGCGGCGGGGACGAAGTCTTAACATTCTTCCCCGCCGTGTCCTTTTTTACCAGCCCGCTCGCTTCGACGGAGGTGCTGCCCAAGCGACCTTGCTCTGGTAGGCCAGGCGAACTACACTCGTCGCCCCGCTTGGTCTCACGTGGATCGACCCGTGCCCCTCTGCTAGCAGCGATCCCCGGCAACCTAGAGGAAGGAGCGGACGATGCTGGTACCCGGAACCATCCGCCGCAAGCTATGTGTGTTGAGTGGCGTGCTGCTCGTCACGGTGATTATCCTGGCGCTCACCGGGTTTCGTGGCGTGTACGCTTATCGCGGCCTGGCGCGGAGCATCAGCCGCCGTGCCAGCGAGCTGCCAGTGGCCACACGTTTGTCGGAACAGGTGGACCAATTGCGTCTGGCCCTGGTGGAGCCGCCGCGCACCAAGTTTTCAAGCGATGACTCGCCCGACCATTACGACGACGGCTCGTGGCGTTACGACATCGATCATCGGCTCGCCTTTGTCCAGACAACACTTGACATCTACCGCAACGAACTTATCAATAACCAGCTGGCTGAGAGCCGCATGGACGACAACTCGCGGGAGTGGCAAACCGTGCACAAGCTGGAGGCCGCGTTAACCCATATCCGCGAGCTGTTGGCGCGACAGAAGTCCATGATTGGGGATCATCAACCCGACGAATTGGCCGAACACATCAGCGTCATCCAACAGCTGTCGGCCGAACTGCCAAGTTACCTCACACAACGCATGCAGGATTTTGCCACGGACGTCCGCCTGCAATACCGCACCTGGATCGTGCTCGCCTGGCTTACGAGCATCTCGGGGGGAGGGCTCTTGGTCTTGCTGGGGATTCTCTTCCGATTATGGGTCCTCGGCCCGCTCGACATGCTGATTACAGGGTCCCGGCACATCGCGCAAGGGAATTTTCAATATCGTATTCGCGTGCCATCGCAGGATGAGATGGGCGAATTGGCAGCGGCCATGAATGACATGACGACCCGATTCTGCCAAATTCGCGACGACCTAGACCGTCAGGTCCAACAGCGCACCAAGGAGGTTGTACGGAGCGAACAAATGGCCAGCGTGGGCTTCTTGGCGGCTGGCGTCGCACACGAGATCAATAACCCACTGGCCTCGATTGCATGGTGCGCCGAATCACTCGAACAACGACTACATGACATTATCCAGCAGGACGACGCCCTCCCCGACGATCAACACAACGCGGAGATCTCAGTACTGCGCAACTACCTGCGGATGATCCAAGACGAGGCATTTCGCTGCACCGGAATCATTGGCGGCCTGTTGGATTTCTCCCGTATGGGGGACGTCGAGCGACATGATACGGATATCGCCGAATTGATCCACAATGTGATTGAGATGATCCGGCACGTGGGGGCATATAAGGAAAAGCGGATGGTCTTTGATCATCCGCAACCCATGATCGTGCGGGCCAATCCTCAAGAAATGAAGCAAGTGGTGCTCAACTTGATCACCAACGCTCTCGACAGCCTCGACCCCGGCGGCACGGTCACCGTGACGTTGGAACCGTCGGGCCAGGAAGCCCATATCGTGGTTCGCGATGACGGATGCGGCATGAACGCAGAGGTTCTTCAGCATCTATTCGAACCATTTTTTACGCGCCGACGTGACGGCCAAGGGACAGGACTCGGCCTGTCCATCAGTTACCGTATTATCCAGGACCACGGCGGTCGGATCGACGCGCACAGCGCGGGACCGGGCCATGGATCCACCTTTAGCGTGAGTCTACCCCTCGCGAATCCAGAGAAACCGCATGAAAAAATCAACCGCGCCGCATAGCGGCCTGAAATTACTCTTCGCCGACGATGAGCGCTCGCTGCAGGAACTCATGAGCCTTGAGTTGCCACGCATGGGGCATACCGTCACGGTCTGCCCCGACGGTCACACAGCCATCGCCGCCCTCGAGCAGAACGCCTACGACTGCATCCTGGTCGACCTCGATATGCCGGGCATGAACGGTATTGAAGTGATCACGCGCGCCAAGCAGCTGTCCCCCGACTCGGAAGCGGTGGTCATCACGGGAAAGTCGTCCCTGCAAACAGCCGTGGCTGCCCTACGACAAGGAGCGTTTGACTACATCACCAAGCCCTGTCGATTGGTCGAACTCGAGGGCGTGCTCCGCCGGGTGGCCGATAAGCGACAACTCAGCCACAAGTGCCGGGCGTTGCAAATTCAATTGGAACGCGCGGAAGGACCGCGACGATTGATTGGGGACAGCCCCAGCATGCAACAGGTGCGCACGCTCATCGCCCGTGTGGCCCCCACGCACTCCACGGTGCTCATTCGCGGAGAAACGGGTACGGGCAAGGAGCTGGTCGCGCGTGCCGTCCATGACCAAAGTCTGCGATCGGCTCTGCCATTCGTGGCCATCAACTGTGGCTCACTGGCTGAGACACTCATCGAAAGCGAGCTATTCGGTCATCGCAAAGGGGCTTTCACGGGGGCCGACGAGCATCGTGTCGGCTTGTTTGAAGTTGCCGACGGCGGCACGCTCTTCCTGGACGAGGTGGGGGAACTCCCCAAACCGCTCCAGGCGAAATTGTTGCGAGTGCTGGAGAGTGGCGAGATACGGCGATTGGGCGACAACGAGTCGCGACACGTCGATGTGCGCGTGATCAGCGCTACGCATCGGCATCTGGAAGAGATGGTGGCTGAGGACGAGTTCCGCGAGGACCTAATGTTCCGCATCAACACGTTTGAAATCCACCTACCACCGCTCCGCATGCGTCTGGATGACATGCAGCAATTGGCCACCCACCTGGTGCGGCGCTACCTGCCAACCGCCACAGCGACTACCCCCATATTCTCGGACGAAGTGCTGCACATGCTCCGTGCCCACGATTGGCCCGGCAACGTCCGCGAGTTGGCCAATGTCATGGAACACGCGTCCATCCTTTGCGATCGACTCCCCATCACCCCCGCTCATCTGCCCCGACGATTCACCACGCCAACGGTCGGCAAGAGTTCCCATATACGGCTGCCGGGTGGTTGGACATTGCGGGACTTGGAAACCCACGCCATCCAACAGGCACTCGATCGGCATCAGGGGAACAAGGCCAAGGCCGCCGACGAATTGGCCATCAGCGTCAAGACCCTCTACAACAAACTCAATCAGTTGGAGGCGCTGGATAAGTCGGCATAGGCCGGGCCTGCAACCGAGCCACACCCACCACGCCTTTGACCACAAGGATAGGATATGGTGCCAAGCTACATCATCATTCCAGCCCGACTGGCGTCGACCCGCTTGCCTCATAAACTACTCAAACGGGAGACCGGGCAGCCGCTCATTCAGCACACCTACGAATCCGCGGCGCGAGCCCGCAAACCGAGCGGGGTCGTGGTCGCCGCCGACCACCCGGATATCGCCGCAGCCGTCACGCAATTCGGTGGACAAGTGCGCATGACGAATCCTCAAGCGGCCAGCGGTACGGATCGCATTGCCGAAGTGGCCGAACATCTGCCCGATTTTGAGATTTTGGTGAACGTGCAGGGGGATGAACCGGAGATCGCCGGAGCCGACATTGATCTGGCCATCGAGTTACTCGAAAAAAATCCCCAATCCGTGATGTCCACCCTGGCCTGCCCACTCAGAGATGAGCAACGTCTGCGCGACCCAGCCTGTGTGAAGTTGGTCATGGATCCACAACAACGCGCGTTGTACTTCAGCCGCAGTCCGATCCCGTTTCCTCGTGACCAACCGTTGGCAGAGGCACTTCAAGCCGATCCTCCCCTATTTTGGCAACATATCGGACTATACGCCTACCGTCGTGATTTTCTCTTGCAACTGCGCCGCCTGCCGCGCAGTCCACTGGAATTGTGCGAGAACCTGGAGCAACTCCGCGTCCTCTCGAACGGGTATGTGATCCAGGTGGGCATCGTGGCGTCAGCAGCCGCAGGAATTGACACCCCGGCCGACTACCAGGCATTCGTCGAACGCCATCGGCGACAAGCGGCGGCCTAACGGGGTGTCCTTCGCGTCTTCAGGGTCGGTTATCTCCCCATTCGGGCGGGTTGCAAAAGGACCTGCCCGTCGGTTATTCTGGGGTTTGTTCCCTGCAGTTTTTTGGACTGCCTGTACGGATGCCCATAGCGTGTGTCCCACCACAAACAAAATCCAAAATCACTTCCTTGGCTCAACCCCTTCCGGAGCTAACCCTCGATGACACCCATCACACCCAATCAACCAGATGAATCCAATGCTTCTTCCACTACACGTCGTCATTTCCTGAAAACGACCGGAGGAGTTGCGGCGGCAACGGCACTGGCCGGCGCCAGCGTCCCCGCGGTCCATGCGGGAGAAGACAATACGATTCGCGTGGCGTTGATCGGGTGTGGTGGTCGCGGCACCGGAGCGGCCGGCGATTCGCTACAGCCCGAGCACGGACCGACTCAGTTGGTGGCTCTAGCCGACGTATTTCCCGACCGATTATCACGCACCTATGAAGCGCTGAAGGGTCGATACGCCAGCCAAATGGACGTCCCTGAGGATCGTCGCTTCGTCGGCTTCGACGCCTACCAACATGCCATGGACTGCCTGCGTCCCTCGGACGTCGTGGTCTTGGCCACGCCGCCGGCCTTTCGCTGGGTCCACTTCACCTACGCGATCGCCAAAGGCCTGAACGTGTTCATGGAGAAGCCGGTCACCGTTGACGGCCCAAGCACGCGGCGGATGCTGGAATTGGGCCGACTGTCCGAGCAAAAGAACTTAAAAGTGGGCGTGGGGCTGATGTGTCGGCACTGTGATGCACGTCTAGAACTATTCGACCGCATACAGTCGGGTGAAATTGGCGAATTGATCGCGTTGCGTGCCTACCGCATGAGCGGCCCGGTTGGTTCGGCCTTTGTGGCGCCAAAACCGAACGACATGAGTGAGTTGCTCTATCAGATTAAGAATTTCCATGGATTCCTCTGGGCCAGCGGAGGCTCCTACAGCGACTTCCTCATTCACAATGTCGACGAGACGTGTTGGATGAAAAACGCTTGGCCTGTCGAAGCCAAAGCCTGCGGCGGGCGACATTTTCGTGGCGACTACGTCGACCAGAACCTTGATACCTACTCCGTGGAATACACCTTTGGCGACGGGAGCAAGTTCTACCTGAATGGACGCAACGTGCCCGGATGCTTCGACGAGTTTGCCAGCTACGCCCATGGCAGCAAGGGTTCCGCCGTGATCTCAACGTCTTCACACTCGCCGGCCAAGTGCCGCACGTTCAAGGGGCAGAAGTTCGTCAAGGAGGACCTGATTTGGGCCTACCCGCAGCCCGAACGCAGCCCTTACCGGCTGGAGTGGAATCACTTGATGGAAGCCATTCGGCAGAATAAGCCCTACAACGAAGTGCAGCGCGGCGCTGAAGCCAGCCTGGTCTGCGTCATGGGTCGCATGGCCGCGCACACCGGCCAGGTCGTGACTTGGGATCAGGCCCTCAACAATCCGCACGAGTTTGCACCCGATCTCGAAAAGCTCACGTTGGACGGCCCCGCGCCGCTGCAACTGGCAGCCAATGGCAAATACCCGGTTCCCGAACCGGGCGTTACGTCCGACCGGGAGTATTGAGAAACTGACTTTGGCAGCTCTCGAGTACGTGGCGTCTATGGATCCGTCGTCGTGACAACCAACTGAACCCCATGGCGACCAGCATCAGACACCCGGTGGTAGCACTACCGCACGCGCCCACCGTGAAGGTCCAGGGCCGATAGCGCAAGTGCACTTCGAATCGACCTGCCGGCAAGTACACACCGCGCATCACGCCATTGACTCGGAGGACCGGTAACGCGACAAAGGAAGCCACTCCTTGGTCGTGCATGTCGAGCCGCCGAGCCATCGCCTGCCATCCGGCGTCATAGCGATCGCTGATGACGACGAGCCCCGGGCGCCTCAGGCCGACTTGCAGATCCATCTGCTGCGATGTCGCGCGAGCAATCTGGCACGAGTCTTGCGCAATGGCCCGCGCGTGGGTTGGCTCGGCCATCAAGGATCGCAGTTCCTGCTCACCCCATTCCGACTCCGCCACCGCCATCCTCGACCAGTCGCGCGGCTTCCCCTGTGGAAAGAATATCGCCTCGAGCTCAGCCTCTAAGACAGCGCGATCGCCTCTGAATGTCGGCGATCGAAATTGAACATCATGAACCGTCCAGGCGCGGGGCTGAGATTGAGGCAGCCGTCCGATCTGAAAAAAAGCCGTCGGCTTCAGCCCGCCACCAGTCGGCAGCGTGGCCACATCAACCTCGGGCCATGCGCCCAACGGCGACACTAAGTACCGAGTCGCCAACGCCGACAGGACCGAAGGGTGGGGCAGGGGGGTGCCGTCCGGAGCGCGAGGCCCGTGGCGACGGGCCACACGCATCAGTGCTGTCACATCGCGCGAACGCATGCCAGCTGGCGTTTCCGTCAGCAATACGCCTTCGCGCCAATGATGGTGGGATTTCAAGGTATCGATCTCCCAGCGCAGAACCTCGATCAAGCGATCATTCGACCCAGCCCGTTGCCACGCGTCGGGATACCATTGGGGACTGCGATGTCGGTAAATGCGGCACGTGTGCAGTTCATCGCGACCCGACGCGTGCTGTTGAATCATCGGAACGCCGCCGGAGGGCGCTGACCATTGGGCAAGCGGTGCCGTCGGCATGAGGCCGTGGTGCGCAACGGCCAGATCGAGACAGGTCAGTACGAGCAGCACCACGCGCAGCATTCCGCGCCGTGACCAGCCGTCCACACGCTGCCACAACACAGCGGACATGCCAGCCATCACCGCCGTATGCACCAGTGCCAGGCAAAGTTCACGGTGTGCCCCCCACACATCCAACGGACCAAAGATGGGATCCGGGCGGATTTCCGCGAGACCACGCAGCCACCAGCCGCGGCACGCGAAGACCAACGCCGCGACCAACACGCTCAACCCGGCCAAGCGGACTAACATCTGGACACGAGAGCGGTTTCGCAGTCCATCGTCCTCGTCCCAACCATGTGCGGCCAATAAACTGACACTAAGCGCGACGAAGGTCCACCACTTGGCCGGATAGCGGAAGTAGACGTAGCCGGGAAGCACCGTTGTCATCCACCAATAGAGCCCACCAACTTGGTGACCAATCGTTTCGACGCGATGTTGAGGCACGCCGAACGGCACGGACAATTCGGTCAGCAGCCAGCCCAACCCATATCCGCCAAGGCTCGCCAGGGCCGACCAACATGCCACGTGGGATAGCCAACGCGTGCGCACGGTTCCGCCACGCACCCCCCAAACGCCTGCGGCCAAGATAATCGGAACCAAACCCATGTAGAGCGAGGGGGACCAAACTCGACCTTCCGCCGGAATCGCGCTCATCCAACGGCGATGGGTGGGAAACATCCTGCCGCCCGCGTTGGGCCAAAGCAACTCCAGCCAACGCCACGGCCCCACACTAAATTCAAACACATCATGATGGTGCGACCCCGGCTCGGGCGCGGCCAACAGCGCCGTCATTCGCGTGGTGAATGAGCTAGAAACGTTGCCCGTCGGTACTCGCCCCGCGCCGCTCAACAGTTCATAGAGGCTGCGCGGCGATGACGTTTCGGCCCGATGGCTGTTCCCCGTCCATTCGACAGCCGGAAGTACTTGCACCAAGCTCAGCAGTCCCGCCACAACGGCGGCGGCAACCAGCAACAAGACCCGCTGGCCAAGGTTGCGCCACACGGGCTGAACAGACTCAGGCGATTGGTCGGCCGTGACCGACGATGCCATGACGAGTTGAGCCGCCACATGGGCCCCACGCGTGGATCGGTCTTGACAACTCAATAACACGGCGTAGCCTACCAGCACGAGGCCAACGTGATAGGCCATTTGCGGATCGCCGCCCAGCACCATGAAGGCAAGCACCAAGGCAAGAGCCAACGTATCGCGCCATCGACGACACAAAAGCAATCGTTCGCCTGTCAGGATGGCCAGCGGCAACCACGCGGCGCCGATCAAATAGACAACGTTAAAACACTGAAACAAGACACTACCGCCGAACGCATAGGCCAGCGCGGCGCATCCCGATGCCATGACCGAATGGCCCCAATGGCGGGCCAGCCGATACGTCAAGCATGCCGCTCCCAGCACATGTCCGATGATGTACAGGTGATAATGCGTGGCGAACGAACCGGGCAGCCAAAAGATCAATTTGCCCGGATAAAAGAGGCTGGCCGTCGCATCGGCAATCACCGAATAGCCCAAATTCTCCCAGGGATTCCAGAGTGGCAACCCCTCGTCGCGCCAGACTTCCTGGCACCACTGAAAGAGTGGGTAGTAATAATGGGCAGCATCTCGAAAGGCGAACGATTCACGGGCAAATAGGACCCGTCGAAAAATCCAACCTGCGAGTGCCGCGGCTATGACGATGAGAATACCCGCATCGCACCATTGGGCGCGACGCGGAGTCTGAGCGCCGCAGCCGCCTTGAGTACGGCGTTTCGAACCGCGATGGGGATCGGGTTGCCTGGTCATGGCTTAGCGTCCGTCGCCAGCGGGCGCATGGGACTCCGGTTCAAAAAACCGCGTACCCGAATCCATGGGGCTATGCCGGCGTCAAGAGGACCGAGTGGCCACGCGCAATTGGGCCCGGGCTTGAGCGACCAGTCGGCTGCGGATTTCGAGCAATTCGGGCGAGGTGGCGGGGCGCTCCTTGGCGGCCGCCAATTGGGCCCGCAAGGTCTCCGGATTCAGCTGGCCCGCCGGAACGGCCCGACCGGTGAGAATCGACACGACATTGTCGGCGACCTGCACAAATCCACCATCCACGTAGTAGCGGGCGACCTGGGCACCACGTCCCAGGCGCAGTTCGCCGAACCCCAGACGACCGATCAGCGGAGTATGATCCACACCGATCCCCAATTCGCCGTCGTAGAGCGGCACGGCCACGAAGGAGGCATTCTCCTCCAACGCGGTGGCTTCCGGCGTGACGACAATACATCTTAGTTCGGCCATCGCGGACGCATCCTCTTGGGTACGGCTCGGCCCGTCGCCCCCCTGACAGGAGCCAACGCCGAACGCTCTTACATCCCAATCGATCTATTCACTCAATCGCATTGGGGACTATTTTTCCGACGCCAGCTTGCGTGCTTGTTCTTCTGCCTGCTCGATCGACCCCACGTACATGAACGCTCGCTCGGGCAAATGATCCCATTTGCCATCGCAGATTTCCTCGAAGCTGCGAATCGTATCTTCGAGTGGCGTGATTTCGCCGGGCTTACCAGTAAACACTTGGGCCACGAGGAACGGCTGCGAGAGGAATCGCTCGATGCGACGGGCGCGATGGACGATCAGCTTATCTTCCTCGCTCAACTCGTCCACACCCAGAATGGCAATGATGTCCTGCAATTCCCGATATCGCTGCAAGGTGATTTGCACCCGGCGGGCGATCGTGTAGTGCCGTTGGCCGACATACTGGGGATCCAAGATTCGGCTGGCCGACGCCAAAGGATCGATAGCGGGATAGATACCCTTTTCAGAAATCGAACGTTCGAGATAAATGAATGCGTCCAATTGTCCGAACGCGGTGGCCGGTGCGGGATCGGTTGGATCGTCAGCCGGCACGTAGACCGCCTGTACCGAGGTGATGGCCCCCTTGTTCGTGGACGCAATGCGTTCCTGCAAAGCGCCCATTTCCGTCGCCAGCGTGGGTTGGTAACCGACCGCAGAAGGCATGCGGCCCAGCAACGCGGATACCTCGCTACCCGCTTGCGAAAACCGGAAAATATTGTCGACGAACAACAGGGTGTCTTTGCCAGTTGTATCGCGGAAGTATTCGGCCATCGTGAGTGCAGAGAGGGCGACACGCAGACGAGCACCGGGGGGCTCATTCATCTGGCCAAAGACCATGCACGTCTGCTCGATCACTTTGCGACCCGTGTCGCCAATCTGAGCCTCCTGCATTTCGAGCCACAGGTCGGTTCCTTCCCGCGTGCGCTCGCCAACGCCTGCGAACACGGAGTAACCACCGTGTGCCGAGGCAATACGTGCGATCAACTCGGTCAAGATAACCGTCTTACCCAGTCCCGCACCGCCGAACAGCCCCGCTTTTCCACCGCGAACGAACGGCGTGAGCAAATCGACGACCTTGATCCCGGTCTCGAACAACTCGGTGCCCGTGGACAGCTCGGAAATTTTGGGAGCCTCACGGTGGATCGGCCATCGTTCCTTGGCTTGCACGGGGCCACGATCATCCACGGGATCGCCCAACAGATTGAAGACGCGTCCCAGGGTAGCCTCGCCCACGGGAACGGAAACAGGGGCTCCCGTATCGACGCACTCCTGTCCGCGCACCATACCGTCGGTGCTCCCCAGCGCGATACAACGAACACGCCCACCACCGAGATGCTGCTGAACTTCCCCCGTCAGCATTTGGCGATTGCCGCCAATTTCGATGGCCACCTTCACGGCGTTGTAGATCGTCGGGAGCCGATCTTCCGGAAAGTGGGCGTCAAAAGTCGAACCAATGATCTGAGTTACCCGTCCGGACTGGTCGGCGGACGAATTCCCGCCGGTCCGATTGGGGGCCGTGGACGTGGACATAATACGTTTTCTCCTGGCACTATTTCAAAGCTTCAACACCGCCGATGACTTCCATAATCTCGCCGGTAATCTGGGATTGGCGAGCCCGGTTGTACGTCAGCGATAGTTGTCGGATCAGGTCACTTGCATTTTCCGTTGCCGACTTCATGGCCACCATGCGGGCAATCTGTTCGCTGACCGCCGCGTCCAGAAAGCACTTGAACAGCTTGACCTTAAAGCTGGCCGGCACCACTTCCTCCAAAATACTCGCCGCGGTCGGCAGAAATTCGTAGGTTGAATCACTGCCAGCACGGTCCGCTGAGCCACTGTCGGCGGTCCCGCCATCCAAGGCCTTCAGTGGGAGCAGCGTCTGGACGACGGCCTCTTGTCGTGATACCGAGAGAAACCGCGTGTAGACAACATCCAGCCGGTCCAGTCGCCCGGTGACAAATTCCTCGAGGTATCGGTCCGCCAGCACCTCAACCTCGTCGAAGCGTGGTTTATCCTCGAAATGGTTGTACAAGGTGTCAATGGCCAATCCGCGATACTTCAGCGCCACCTGGCCACGTTTGCCGGAAACCTCGAGCCGTGACTGAACGGACGGCTCGTTCAACTCTTTCCACCGATGTTGGGCAGCCCGGACCACCGCGCCATTGTACCCGCCGCACAACCCGCGATTGGCGGTCAGTACCAGTAGGGTGGCATGACGCACCTCAGGCCGGTCCTCGAGGAGCGGATGACTCACCGCCACGCCTGTGGCGGCCACGTCGGCCACCAATTGCGTGATGCGCTGGGTGTAGGCCGTGGCAGCGGTCGCGCGATCCATCGCCTTCTTGAATCGCGCCCGAGCGATCAATTCCATCGTCCGCGTGATCTTGCGGATATTGCGAATGGACTTGCGACGTTTATCCAGGGCTCGCGCTTTAGCCATCGTTCGGACTTCCGATCAAACTGAAATATTGCAGGGTCGGTGGGGACACAGGTTGGAATTGCGAGCAACTAGGCCTTTTTCGCTGTCGCCAAGCGACGGACGAACTGTGCGTTGAATTCCTTGATGGCGCTCTCCACCTGTCCGACCAAGTCATCGGTCAGTTCCCGCTTGTCGTTCAGCGTATTCCAAAGATCTTTCTTCTGACTATGTACGAATGAGAGGAAGCTATCCTCCCATTCCTGCACTTGCTGCGCGGGAATCTCATCCACGAAGCCTCGCGTTCCCGCGTAGATGCTCAGCACCTGGTCGATGACATGACGGGGCTTGTACTGCGGCTGTTTCAGGAGTTCGACCATCCGGTAACCGCGATCCAATTGTCGCTGCGTGGCGGCGTCCAATTCGGTACCCAGCTGGGCGAAGGCCTCGAGTTCTCGAAACGCGGCCAAGTCCAACCGCAAACCGCCCGCCACCTTCTTCATCGCCTTCACCTGAGCGGCACCACCCACGCGGGAGACCGAAATACCCACATTCATGGCGGGACGAATCCCGGCGAAAAACAAGTCGGGCTGCAGGTAGATCTGGCCATCGGTGATCGAAATCACGTTGGTGGGAATGTAGGCGGAGACCTCCCCTTCCAATGTTTCGATGATGGGGAGCGACGTCAGCGAGCCACCACCCAAGGCGGCGGACAGCTTGGCCGAACGCTCCAGCAAGCGGCTATGGCAGTAGAACACGTCACCCGGATAGGCTTCGCGTCCGGGAGGTCGACGCATCAGCAGTGACAATTGGCGGTAGGCCTGGGCTTGTTTCGACAAGTCGTCGTACACGACCAACGCATGCTGCCCCTTCCACATGAAATACTCAGCCATGGCCGTACCCGCGTAGGGGGCGATGTACTGGAGCGGCGCCGGAGCGCTGGCTCCCGCCACGATCACCGTGGTGTATTCCATGGCGCCGTGCTTACGCAAGGCTTCGATAACAGCCGCGACCGTAGCGTCCTTCTGCCCCACGGCGACATAAAAACATTTCACACCGTATTCGCGCTGGTTGATGATCGCGTCGATGGCAATGGCCGTCTTACCCGTCTTGCGGTCGCCGATGATCAATTCACGCTGGC
>SXHS01000081.1 GCA_005773145.1 Planctomycetaceae bacterium
ATTCACCGCAGGCCAATCGTGGCAATCACTGGGGCTGACCGGCGAGGAGCAGTACGAACTCCCCTTGGCGGAACCACTGCAACCACTCAGTCAAATGGAGGTTGTGGCCAAGTCAGCGGATGGGGTTGTCAAACGGTTCTCAGTGCGTGTCCGCATCGACACGCCCGTCGAGTGCGACTATTACCGTCATGGTGGCATCTTGCCGTATGTGTTACGCAAGCTGCTGCGTGAAAAGGCCTCGTGACGCGCACCGATCCTAGGTTAATCGTGCGAAAGCAGAACGCGAGGGCTACCGGCGCACGCACGGATCACGAGGCTCTGCGTCGTAGCCCGGCGTCCCAATCTCCCTAGTTCCTGCTTTTCCGCAGAGATTTGAGATTTGAGATTTGAGCGCCGAGCGAAGAATGTCGCTACGACTGATGAAAGGCATGAGCCTGAGAACGACCGAATAAAACTCCTGCACTAAGTTGCCCGTTGGGGCGGGGCTGCCGGCTCGGCACGTTCGAAGGTAAACTCTCCATGCTGACAGCCGACCGCGATGCAGCTTCCGGCTGGATAGTCCCCTTTGAGGATTTCGCTGGCGAGTGGATTTTCGAGTCGCTGTTGGATCACTCGCTTCAGCGGCCGAGCCCCATAAAGCGGATCGTATCCCTCGGCAGCGATCTTATCACGGGCCTCGCTGGTGACCGACAAGTCCAACTCATTCTCTTGAAGTCGGCTGCGAAGCCGATCGATCTGCAAGTCGACGATGCGGCGAATTTGGGATCGCTGCAGCGGATGGAAAATGATCGTTTCGTCGATTCGATTCAAGAATTCCGGCAGGAAACGAGTCTTCAGCGTTTCGCGTACCGCCGCTTCCATTTCTTCATCGGAGCCACCTTCTTGGGAGATCTGCTGAATCAATTGGCTGCCCAGATTGCTGGTCATTACGACAATGGTATTGGTGAAATTCACCGTATGTCCCTGGTTGTCGGTCAGGCGGCCGTCGTCCAGGAGTTGCAACAGCACATTAAAAACATCCGGATGTGCCTTTTCCATTTCGTCCAGCAAAATGACGCAATAGGGCCGGCGTCGCACGGCTTCGGTCAAACGGCCCCCCTCCTCGTAGCCAATATATCCCGGGGGAGCTCCAATCAGGCGGCTCACCGTATGACGCTCCATGAACTCGCTCATGTCGAGTCGCACGAGGGCGCTTTCGTCATCGAACATGACCTCGGCCAGGGCCTTGCACAATTCCGTCTTGCCGACCCCGGTGGGGCCTAGGAAGAGAAAGGAGCCGATGGGTCGGTTGGGATCTTGCAGGCCACTGCGACTGCGACGTACCGCATCGGCCACGGCCGTTACCGCCTCATCCTGTCCCACCACGCGTTGGTGGAGGCGTTCCTCCATCACGAGCAGCTTGGCCTTCTCGGTCTCCATCATGCGGGCGACGGGGATGGCGGTCCAAGCCGAGACCACTTCGGCGATTTCGTCTTCGGTTACTTCCTGTCGCAACAAACGGCGAGTTCCGGACGTGGGCGCGGTCGTGCGGGCTTCGGCGGTTTCTGCTTCCTCGGCCTCCGAGCGCGTGCACAACTGCCGTCGTCGGACGTCCAACTCATAAAGTTGTTGGTAGTCGGACTCCGGCACCTGTCCGCCCGAGGCCTGGATACCTTTAATGGCCGCATCCAACTGGCCGAACTGATGTTCCACCTGTGCAATTTCTTGGCGGAGTGAGCGCACGCCCCCCAAACCCAGTTTCTCGGCCTCCCACTGTTCGCGTAGGCTGGCCAGTTGATGCCGCAGCGACCCGATGTCGGCCTCGATCTCCGTGCGACGTTGCCGGGCCGTATCCTCGGTTTCCTCGGACAGTTGTCGATGGGCCAATTCGAGTTGGGTCAACTTGCGTTGCACTTCATCGATTTCAGTTGGCACACTTTCCTTCTCCATGGCCAGTCGACTGGCCGCCTCATCCATCAGATCAATCGCCTTGTCGGGCAAAAACCGGTCGGTGATGTAGCGTTGCGAGAGTCGGCTGGCCGCCACCAATGCGGAATCTTTGATCTTAATTCCATGGTGTGCCTCGTAGCGCGGTTTCAATCCGCGGAGGATAGCCACGGTATCGTCGATGGACGGTTCGCCGACGAAGACGGGTTGGAACCGCCGTTCCAGTGCGGCGTCCTTCTCGACGTGCTCGCGATACTCATCGAGGGTGGTCGCGCCGATACAGCGCAATTGACCGCGGGCCAGGGCCGGCTTCATGAGATTCGCCGCATCGGATCCCCCTTCCGCCTTGCCGGCACCAACGACCGTATGCAGTTCGTCGATGAACAGTACGACATTCCCCTGGGCGTCTTCAACCTCGCGCAAGACAGCCTTCAAGCGATCTTCGAATTCCCCCCGGTATTTGGTACCAGCGATCAGTAGACCGAGGTCAAGTGAAACGACTCGTTTGTTTTTCAGGCTCTGCGGCACGTCCCCCTGCACGATTCGCAGGGCAAGGCCTTCGGCGATGGCGGTCTTCCCCACCCCAGGTTCGCCGATGAGTACTGGGTTATTCTTGGTTCGCCGTGAGAGCACCTGGATCACCCGGCGGATCTCGGCATCACGACCAATGACGGGATCCAACTTCCCCTGTTGGGCTCGGTCCACGAGGTCGATGCCATAGCGTTCCAAGGCTTGGACCTTACCCTCGGGGGCTTGATCGGTTACCCGCACGCTCCCGCGAATGGCCCGTGTCGCTGCCAGTAGGTCTTTCTCTGTGATCGCATGTACCTGCAAAACATTCTTCGCGCTCGAAGCGGTTTGCGTGAGCGCTAGCAGTAAGTGCTCGGTCGAGACAAACTCATCGCGCATGGTAGCGGCATTCTTGGCCGCCGCTTCGAGAGTTTGCCGCAGGCCGTCGGAGACCACGGGAGACGCGCCCCCTGACACCTTGGGCAATCGCCGCAATTCAGCCTGCACCACCTGGTCCAACGCGGGCCGTGCGACGCCGAGTTTGTCCAACAACGGCTTGACGATGCCGTCTGTCTCCTCCAGCAACCCGCCCAGGAGATGGAGCGGTTCCATTTGGGAATGCCCCAAATCGCTGGCCCGGTCTTGCGCCCGGCTGACGGCTTCTTGCGCCTTCACGGTCAGTTTGTCAAAACGAAATGCCATCGCTCATACTCCGCGAGGCTATTTCACCTCGGCTATTTGACTTCAAACTCTGCGTCAATAGTATCCTCATCAGAACCGCCGTCACGCGGCGACGTGGGGCCCCCGGGTGCGGCAGCGGCAGCCGTCCCTTCGTAGAGGACCTTGCTGACCGCGCGTGAGGCCTGTTCCAAGTCCTCGATGGCCGACTTAATCGCCGACCGATCATCCCCCTGGGCGACGGCACGGGTTTTTTCGATCGCCTTCTGCAGGGGTTCGCGATCGGCATCCTTGAGCTTATCGGCCTGCTCCTTGATCAGCTTCTCAAGTTGAAAGCACATCTGCTCCGCCTGATTGCGCAGTTCGGCCAGTTCACGTCGCGCCTTGTCATCAGCGGCATGGGACTCGGCGTCCTTGCGCATGCGCTCGATCTCAGTCTCCGACAACCCGGCCGACTGCTCGATGCGGACCGAATGTTGCTTGTCGGTTCCCAGATCTCGGGCGGAAACATTGAGGATGCCGTTCTGATCCAAGTCGAACTTAACTTCGAATTGCGGCATGCCGCGCGGCGCCGAGGCAATGCCCTCCAGATTGAATTGACCCAACAATCGATTGTCGGCCGCCATCTCGCGTTCTCCTTGGAAAACGCGTACCGTAACCGCCGTTTGGTTGTCCTCGGCGGTGCTGAATACCTGCTTGCGCTCTGTGGGAATCGTCGTGTTGCGTTCGACCAACTTCGTGAACACGCCCCCCAACGTTTCAATGCCCAACGAAAGTGGTGTTACGTCAAGCAGCAGCACGTCTGTGCGGGCCCCCGAGAGTACGCTCCCCTGAATCGCGGCGCCAACGGCCACGACTTCGTCCGGATTAACCCCCTTGTGTGGATCGCGACCAAAAATCTCCTTAACCATGGACTGGACCTTGGGGATCCGGGTCGAGCCCCCCACCAACACGACCTCGTCAATGTCACTCGGATTCATCTTGGCGTCGGCCAGTGCCTGTAGTACCGGCTTGCGGCAGCGGTCGATCAGTCCGTCGGACAATTGCTCGAATTTGGAGCGGGTGATGGTCGAAAGCAGATGTTTCGGACCATTGGCATCAGCCGTAATAAACGGCAGGTTGATATCAGTCTGCGCGGTGGTGCTCAACTCCTTCTTTGCCTTCTCACAAGCCTCTTGCAGGCGTTGCAGTGCCATGACATCCTTGCGCAGATCGATGCCATGTTCTTTCTTGAACTCATCGGCCACGTAATGAATGAGGATTTCGTCGAAGTCATCTCCCCCCAGGTGCGTGTCGCCGTTGGTGCTGATCACCTCGAACACGGTCACATCCCCGTTGGCCCCTTCGGTATTGGCCACCTCAAGAATGGAGATATCAAACGTCCCCCCCCCGAGATCGAAGACCGCGATTTTCTCCTGTGTCTTCTTACCGAGGCCATAGGCGAGTGCGGCGGCCGTGGGTTCGTTGATGATGCGTGCCACCTCCAAACCGGCGATCTGGCCGGCGTCTTTGGTGGCCTGTCGCTGAGAATCATTGAAATAGGCCGGTACGGTGATCACCGCCTTGTTGACCTTGTGCCCCAAGTAGGACTCAGCAGCCTCCTTGAGTTTGCGCAGAATCATCGAGGAAATCTGCTGAGGCGAGTGCTCCTGATTGCCCGCTTTGACGGCCACGTAGTCGTTCGGACCGCCGATGACTTCGTAGGGGACCATTTTTTCCTCGGACTCCACCTCGCTATGGCGGCGCCCCATGAATCGCTTGATGGAATACACCGTGCGGCGCGGGTTGGTCACCGCTTGGCGTCGCGCCAATTCACCCACGAGCGTCTCGCCTTTGTCCGTGAAGGCCACCACACTCGGTGTCAACCGATTCCCTTCGGCATTTGCGATCACCCGCGGCTCGTTCCCCTCCATGACGGCTACCACCGAATTCGTCGTACCTAAATCGATTCCAATGATCGTTTCACCTTGTGGCATCCCAAAGCTCCTTTTGCTCACTGCTACTGCTGACCGCTCGTGCATCGGTCGGTATGTCCCTAGTCAGCGGACCCTGTAGAGCAAAGGTCATGCCAGTCCATTGTCCATTCCGGCAAAAACCGGCTTGCGTTCGTAAGCCATTTCATCTTAAATACTTAGATCACTTAACCGGCAGCCGATTGTCAATGGGCAACCCACGTCGTCGCGACGATCTGCCATTTTGACATTCCGTGCCCAGGCGGGCGCGCGGCCTTGCCAATTTGACACAGCAGGTGGATACAGCACGGGAGTGAGTCGTATGGCGAATCGCAAGCCGACCGGGCGTGCGGAAACTGATCGTGGTGGGGATCGGACGGGCAGCCGCAGCGCGGCCGAACGGCGGCAGGCCGACTCGGCGCTAATCGCCGCCTTGAACCACCGAGCCGCGTTGGCCTTGGAATGGGCCCGACTTTCGTCAGACTCCCAGGTGGCCGATGCGGGGGCTGAGGCCAGTTCTCTCTCCGCCTCAACCCTGAAGGCCAACACGGGGCCGCTGTCCGATGCGTGTCTGCAGGCGATCTACCGTGAATTGATGAGCGGTTGTCGGGCACAACTCGAAGAACTCAAGGTGGCGTACCTGGGGCCACCCTATAGCTTCAGTCACCAGGCGGCGATTGAGCGGTTTGGGCAGAGTGCCGAATTGATTCCGGTGGCCTCCGTCGCCGCCGTGTTTCAGGCCGTGCAACGCGGCGATGTACGTTTTGGCGTGGTGCCGATCGAAAATTCGACGGACGGTCGGATCGCCGATTCGCTCCAAATGTTTTCGTGCACGCCGGTACGCATTTCCGGAGAGGTCCGACTGCGCATTCATCATTACCTACTCGGACGAGGCGTCCGAGCGGACGTGCGCGAAGTTCATAGCAAGCCGCAAGCCCTTTCGCAGTGTCGACAATGGCTGACCACTCATTTGCCGCAAGCCAAGTGTGTGGAGACCTCCAGTACCACGGCGGCCGCCGAAACGGCCGTATCACGCTCCGATGTGGCCGCGATCGCCAGCCAACCCGCGGGAGTCCAATACGGCTTGAAGGTTTTGGCGAGTTGCGTCGAGGATAATCCGCACAATGTGACGCGATTTGCAATCATTGGCCAGCAGTCCGCGCCACGCTCCGGCCAGGATCGGACGGCCGTCATGTTTCAATTGGCCCACGAGCCGGGCGCTTTGGCCGATTCCTTGGCCGTGTTCAAACGCAATCGGCTCAACCTAACCTGGGTCGAGTCGTTTCCGCGTCACCGGCAAGAAGTGTCACCGGCAACTGCCACGGAGCCCGAACAGGAGTATTTTTTCGTTGCCGAACTGGAGGGGCACGAGACCGACTTGCGCGTACGCCGGGCCTTGACCGCGTTGCGACGTAAGGCGCGTCAAGTCGAAGTGCTAGGATCGTACGCCCATGCCCATCCGGTGGGGTAGCACGCTTTCTTGCGTTCCCCTAACCTCGTGGAGGAGTTCTGCATGGCTCATGTGGGATCTCTCAAACACCGAAGTTGGCAACAACAATGAGGGCGACGGTACCGTGATGCGGAACACAGGAAACACTTGACCATGCGAAGACCCGTTGTGGCTGGCAACTGGAAAATGAACCTCACCCGGGGGGCCGCTGTGGACTTGGTGCGCAGCCTAGCCGCGAGCCTGGGGCCATCCGATTCATCCGCATCCGTCGAAATCGTGGTATGCCCTCCGTACGTCTACCTCGAGGCAGTCGGCCAAGCCGTGCAAGGGACCTCCCTCCGACTGGGAGCCCAGAACGTCTCGGATCAGCCGTCGGGCGCTTTTACCGGCGAAATCAGCACCGCGATGCTCATCGATCTGGGGTGCCAATATGTCATCGTCGGTCACAGCGAACGTCGGACCCTGATGGGGGAGACGGACGAGATCGTCAACCGGAAGGTGTTGGCTGCCCTGGCGGCCGGGCTCACCCCGATTGTCTGCGTGGGTGAGTTGTTGGAGGAACGGCAGCGGGGCCAGACGAGTGCGGTGATCCGGAAACAGTTTGAGGGGAGCTTGGCCGGCATTTCGGGCGAGCAGATGGCGCGTATCGTGATCGCCTATGAGCCGGTCTGGGCGATTGGTACCGGTCAGGTGGCCACGCCGGCGCAGGCTGAGGAGGTGCATCTCGACCTTCGCAGCCTGCTGCGGAGCCGCTATAATGCGGCCGTGGCCGATGCGGTCCGTATTCAATATGGCGGCAGCGTCAAGGCCGATAATGCGGCCGAACTCATGGGGCAGGCGGATATTGACGGAGCACTTGTTGGAGGCGCCTCGCTGAAGGTAGGCGATTTTCTGGCGATTGTTGCCGCGGCGGGTGGGCACTAAAGACGACTGGCCATAGCGACCCACGGACAGTCGCAGGTGTCGCGATGATGGTGTCGCGTCCGGATGGATTCGATGAACTTGATGAAAGGCACGTGGTGAATTCTGTGGTTTGGGAATTGCTAAATTCTTCGAGCGGACTGTTAGCGGTCACGCCAATCCTGATGGCGGATGCCCTGCAATACGTGTTTGGGCCATTGTTGTTCGTCATTGCCGTTTTCTTGATCTTGTTGGTTCTCGTCCAGCGGGGGCGAGGTGGCGGGTTGGCGGGTGCCTTCGGCGGTATGGGCGGGCAGAGTGCCTTCGGTGCCAAGGCGGGGGATGCCTTCACACGCGTCACCATTATTGCCGCCACGGTGTGGATCCTGTTGTGCATGGCCTCGATCAAATTTTTGCAACCGCCCGAAGGGCCGTTCGGCGAGGCCGCGGATACCATGGAACTGTC
Organism: Planctomycetaceae bacterium; assembly: GCA_005773145.1. Taxonomy (GTDB): domain Bacteria; phylum Planctomycetota; class Planctomycetia; order Pirellulales; family Pirellulaceae; genus SXHS01. Next base: position 7,883 of record SXHS01000081.1, read on the forward strand.
TGCGGATCCCAATGCAAAATCTCAGCCTGCTGCGTCTGAAAAGCCCGCTGTGCCTGAAAAGCCCGCTGCGTCCGACCCGTCTGGTGCGACCAACACGCCCGAAACGCCCGCCGAAACTCCAGCCCCAGCCGAACCGGGTGCCGACCAGCAGCCCAAGACGGCGGATCAGTAGGATCTTGTAGCCTTGCTACTCAGCATGACAGGACACGGCGAGGCATGTTGTCAGGGTCCAGGCCTGGCGGTTGCTGTCGAAGTGCGCTCCGTCAACAATCGGCATTTCAAGCTCGTGCTGCGCACGCCCAACGGTTTTAACTCGCTGGAGTCCGAGATCGAGAGTCTCGTGCGGCAGAGCATCCAACGTGGCTCGGTGCAGCTCTCGGTGCGAGTCGATCGGGAATCCGCTCGGCAGGCACGGCGAGTGAACGAGGATGTCTTTTGCGCTTACTACAATCAGTTGCTGGCCTTAGAGGAGCGGCTGGGCAGGCCACACGACGACTGGACCGGATCGATCTTAAGCTTGCCGGGGGTCATTTCCGAAGAGCTACAGGACGATGATCCAACGGCCGATTGGCCAGTCGTTCAGCAGACGGTCACTAAGGCGCTCGAGCACTTGCTCGCCATGCGACGTCGTGAAGGCGCGGCGATGGAGCGCGACCTGCTCGATAATTGTCAGCACGTCGCGGACCGGCTGGACCAAATTGCGGAATTGGCGCCGCGTGTCGTGCAGCAATATCAGAATCGGTTGCTGGAACGCATCAATCAGTTACTCAGCGAACACATGACGAACGCTACCCCCGCTGACGTCGTTCGCGAGGTGGGAATCTGTGCCGAGCGGTGTGATATCTCCGAGGAAATCGTGCGACTGCGCAGCCATTTACAGCAATTTCGTGAGTCCATTGCGTCACCCACCAGCACGGGGCGAAAGTTGGATTTCGTGGTGCAGGAAATGTCACGCGAGACCAATACAATCGGCTCGAAGGCCAACGAACGGGATATCGCCCGTCATGTCGTGGAAATCAAGACGATGCTTGAGCGGATTCGAGAAATGGTACAAAATGTCGAGTAGCTTGGGGCGAACGACCGGCCGGCGGACACGTCCGATTGCAATGAAATCAACCGAACACGGAAAACTTGTCGTCATTTCTGGACCGTCTGGAGCTGGGAAGACCACCGTGGTTAACCGGCTGTTCGAGGACTGTCCGCTCCCCCTCATTCGGTCCGTCTCGGCCACGACCCGGCCTCCCCGTCCCGGTGAGGTCGATGGGCGGGACTATCACTTCTTGACGCCTGAAGAGTTCCACCGGCGCCGCGAGGCGGGCGATTTCCTGGAATGTTGCGAGGTTTTTGGCAAAAACTTCTGGTATGGGACCCTTCAACAGGAGGTTGCCTCTGGCCTAGAGCAGGGAAAATGGGTAGTCTTGGAGATCGATGTCCAGGGAACGGCCGTCGTCACCCGATACTACCCCGCAGCGATCACCATCTTTCTTCGCCCGCAAGATTGGCAAGAACTCGAACGGCGGCTCCGCGGCCGCGGCACGGAGTCCGAAGACAAGGTCCAGCTCCGGCTGGAGGTGGCACGCAGCGAATTGGATTGCGCCCGCCGATATCAGTATGAAGTGATCAACCAACAGGTGGCCGATACGGTTGCCGAAATCTGTAGGATCCTGCAAGCAAGTGGAGAACCAACGCGATGATGGAGGAATTGAAAGAGGAAGCGATTGTGAACAAGCTGGGGGGGCGATTCAAACTGTCCACCCTCATCCAAAAGCGTTTGGTGGCCCTCAACAAAGGGAGCCGGGCTCTTATTGCGGAAGAGTCGGACCAGAAGATGTCGACCGTACTCAAGGAAATCCTCAGCGATAAAATATTTCTGGATGCGTCCAACGAAGTTCGCACGACCGGCGCTCCGTCCGATGGATTGGACTTCGATGTGTTGAGTGACTTAGACCCGAGCATGACGTGATGTGACATGGCATTCGATCTGAAAGGCCGCGAGCTCATTCTTGGTGTGTCGGGCGGGATCGCGGCCTACAAGTCGGCAGCTTTGGTCAGCATGCTGGCCCAGGAAGGCATCGCCATCTCCGTGGTGGTGACCGATTCCGCGCGGCAATTCGTGGGGGACGCGACCTTCGCCGCCCTTTCGGGGCGTCCGGTATCACATCAGCGGATCGAGCCTGATCGCTATCCGCTTGGAGCGCATATTGAACTGGCTCAACGTGGTGAGCTCCTCTGTATAGCCCCGGCGACCGCCAACTTTCTGTCCAAGGCGGCGACGGGCATGGCCGACGATCTCTTGTCGACGCTGTATCTGTGTTTTCGCGGTTCGATCCTGATGGCGCCCGCCATGAATGCTCAGATGTGGCAGCACCCGGCCGTCCAGCGCAACGTGGTACGATTACAGGAGGACGGGGTCCAATTGATCCCGCCCGAGGAGGGCTGGCTCAGCTGTCGTGAGGTGGGCGCGGGCCGCATGGCGGCACCGGCAGTGATTGCCAACGTCATCCGTGAACGATTGGCTAAGGTCCCTCGGCCATGTCGCGCATCCTAATCACCTCGGGTCCCACCCGCCAATACCTGGATCCGGTCCGGTATTTGACCAACGCATCGAGTGGCCGCATGGGGCGAGCCCTGGCAGAGGCGGCTTTACAACATGGCCATGAAGTAATTGTCGTTTCCGGCCCCGTGGCGCTTACCTATCCGCCCCGAGCGCGCGTGATTCCCGTTGTGACGACGGATGAGATGTTGCAAGCCTGTCAGGCCGAATTCTCCAGCTGCGATGGCATGATCGGGGTAGCTGCTCCCTGCGACTATCGACCGGCTCAAGTTGAGCCGCAGAAGATGCACAAGGCGGGTGTGCCTCGCCCGTTGACCCTTTTGGAAACCCCCGATATCGTCGCGACCCTGGCCCTGACCAAGGGCACACGCTGGGTGGTCGGGTTTGCTCTGGATACGGAGGATCATCGCTTTCGCGCCTTGGCGAAACTGGAGCAGAAGCGATGTGACCTGATGGTTATGAACGAACCTACGGCCATTGATGCGGAATGCACTTCGGCCGTCGTCATCGACCCCGAGGGGCAGGTGCTCGAGTCGGCTTCGGGAACAAAGGAAGTGGTAGCGGACGCCATTTTTGTGGTGATCAAACAATATCTTATCGGTCCGCGCGGCCAATAGAGCGGGGTCGTATGGATCGTTGACCGCAGCCAGAGAAACGGCTATAGTTGCCAACCGGCGGCTGTGTTGATTCGCACGGATCGGTTGTTGCCGTCTGGCGACTTGGTCCTGCGGCTTATCCTACCCCTTATTGGAGGCTTTGAGCTCTTGCGATGAGTGTTGGAGAAGGAACGGATACAGGATACTCCACCATGCGTGGACGGGATTATCCTTCGATTCGACAATTCACGGTGTTCCTGGAAAACCGCGTCGGCCAATTGCTCGAGGTCGTGCGGCGGTTCGAAGGGAGCAAGGTCCGTATCGTGGCCTTTTCGATCCACGACTCAACGGAATGCGCCTTCGTGCGGTTTCTATTAAGCCATCCGGAGCAAGGCCGCGAGATTTTGGAGCGGGCCGGCTTGGCCCTGATTGAGACGGATCTGATCGGCGTCGAACTCCCCGATGGTCCTCAGCCACTCCTGCAGGTGTGTACGGCATTGTTGCAGGCCGAGGTCAATATCGTGCAGGCCTACCCGCTACTCGTGCGACCGCACGGCCGACCGGCCGTGGCCCTAATGGTGGACAATATCGAGATGGGCATGGAAACACTCAACCGCAAAAAGTTTAATATGATCAGCGAGGACGACTTACTCGAACTCCATTGATCCTCTGCTGGTCCCGCCCGCAACGATTCACGTGATTCCATGCCGATATCCGTCATCTGCCCCAGCTGCCATGCTCGCTTTAGCGTAAGCGATAAGTTTGCCGGTCAGTCGGGACCATGTCCTAAGTGCAAGGCGCCCATTCGGATTCCCGACAAGTCTGAAGAAGTGGTGATTCACGCGCCGGAGGGATTCGGCCCGACGAATGCCGAGGGGAAAGCGGTTCTCCGTCCAATCGAACGGACGCAGACACGGTTTTCTCAATTGGGTGCGGTAGCTGTGTTGGCCTGTGCCATTGTGGTGGTGGCGGTGGCCTATCTGGTGGGCCGGTCGCTCGTACCGCAGGACCCCAAGATTCCATCTCCAACTTCTCTATTAGTTGTGCTGGGATTCGGCGCGGTGCTACTGGCCCCCCCCCTCGTGGCCTCTGGGTATTCGTTTCTACGGGATGCGGAGTTGGAACCCTATCGCGGTTCGGCGTTGGCCCTACGAGTTGGCATCTGCTCGCTCGTGTATGCGCTACTGTGGGGGGCCTATGCCGTGTTGACGCATTTTTGGATCGGGGCTGGTCCGGTGGAACTCTGGCAATTGACGTTCTTGGTTCCCTTGTTGGTGGTGGGCGGGGCGACGGCGTCCTTTGCCTCGCTGGATTTGGAGTTCACCAATGCGGCCCTGCATTACGGCTTGTACCTGGGCGTCACCATCGTCCTACGATTGATCATGGGCATGGCGGCTTTGTAAAAGGAGCCCGCATGTCCCCCCTCCGCGATCTGCCGGAAATCGAGGAACTGGATGCCCGCCGCGCCTTCGTGCGAATACCGGCGGAAACGGACGTGCCGCTAACGCCGCGCGTGCGCCATATCCTGGACTCGCCGGAATTCCGGCGGCTGTCGCAGATTACGCAGCTAGGATTGGTGTCGTTGGTCTATCCGGCGGCCCATCACACGCGTTTGGAACATAGCCTGGGTGTCTACCATACGGCCCTGCGTTATCTCAAGCGGCTTTCGCATGACGAACGATTCACGCAGATCGTTGGGACAGCCGATGCCGAACGTTTTCTCGTGGCCGCGTTGCTGCACGATGTGGGGCATTGGCCCTTCTGTCACCCGTTGGAGGACATCGGCTTGCCGCAGATCCCTCGCCATGAGCAGTTTGCCGAGCAGTTCTTGACCACGGGCACTTTGGCTGAAATTCTAAAATCGGAATGGAATCTAGATCCACATTCTCTGGTATCGCTCTTGTCGGGAACGGCCGTCGGCCAGCCAGCCGGTATCTTAAGAAGCATGCTGTCCGGGCCGATCGATGTGGATAAGATGGATTATTTGCAGCGAGACAGCCTCCATGCTGGCGTCCCCTATGGACGCAACTTTGACCAACAACGCCTGATTGGCAGTTTGTGCCTGAATGCCAAGGCGGATGGGCTGGCCATCACGGAGAAGGGGCGGACGGCTGCGGAAATGATGGTCTTCTGTCGCTATGTGATGTTTAGCGAGGTGTATTGGCATCACGCCGTGCGCAGCGCGACCGCCATGTTGCAGCGCGCCGTCTACGAGCTGCGCGATTCACTCAACTGGAGCTCTATCCTTCACCTTACGGAGCGACCGCTGATAGATCATCTGCTGGCACAAATGACCCACCACGCGGGCCAATCGCTCCTGGAAGGCCGATCGCTACTGGAAGGATTGTTTAGCCCGCGCCGAGCACTCTACAAACGGCTGTTCGAGTTCAGCTACTTTCAACACCAGCAGCTCTACCAGCAGTTGGCGCGTCAACCCTATCCCCATCTGGTCGAAGTTGCGGCATCGCTGGCCGATCGCCTGTCCCACGCCTTGCGCGAGCCGGTCGCGGCGCATGAGGTGCTGGTCGACGCGCCCCCCGTGCATCGGGAAGTAGAGTTTCATGTTGATATCTACTTTCCCAAGGAGGACTGCTACCGACCCCTGGCCGAAGTTTCCCCAGTGGTACGCACACTGGCTCGTGAGCAATTTGACGACTACGTCAAGCGAGTGAGGATTTTCCTGCATCCGCGCTGGGCTGATCGAGTCCAATCGCTAGGGAATCTGCAGGAAATCATCCAGAGCGCGGTTGCGGATCCAGCAGGAAATGCACCGCATTCGTCAACTCCCGCACCGTGCTGAGCGAGTACTCGTTGTCGAGCCAAACCACCTTGCCGCTGGGATCCAGTAAATACGTGCGCGGCAGTCGGTCCTTGGCGAGCGCGTGCCAGGCTCGTCCGTCGCGATCCCAGAGGTTTTGGATTCTTGGGTCCGAGTTCTCGGTGAGCTGCCGGACCGTTTCTGCCTTATCCCCCACATGGATGGCCACCAAACGTACACGATCCGGGCCAGGCAGGATCGGCAATACCTCGCGAGGCAGACGCCGGTACTGCTCGCGGGCGTAGCGTTGTTGGCTGGTCCAGAGCACCACCAGTGTGTAGTGGGTGCCATTCGTCACAACCGGCTGTTGCTGGCCATCGAGCCCAGCGACCTGAATCGCCGGGAACTGATCCCCCATCTTCACTAAGCAGGCGTCGGTATGCTGCTGACTCATTACAACCGACGGCTTCCAAGCGGCTGGCGGCCGCGCGACGCTTGTCGTTGTTCGTTCCGGTCGGGCGGGCCCAGGCCCCGCTGGCTTTCGCCCAATGCCGCGACGCGCCTCGGCCCTCTGCCGCCGCTCTTCGCGCCTCGGCCCGGCGGTAGTCCCTTTGCGCGCGGCCATGATCACCGGATGGGACGATCCGGTCACTTCGATTGCCGTTCGGTTATCGCGTGGCGATTTTCCCGTGGCCGGGGGGGCGACGCCGCACGCCACGCTCAGGCCGATTCCGATTCGGCCCAACCACGAACTGAGGAGAGGCCGGCCACGTCGCGGACCCGCTCCCAACGATTCCATCCCATCATTCATCGCTACAATTTCCCCTAGCGAGCATCAATGCCATCAGCGGCGATGTCCCCTCGTGCTCGCTCCCACAGGATTTCGAATGACCCTAACCATTTCCCAGTGTCACAAACTGAGTTAGACCGGTCAATGCCCCACGCTCGCGATTTAGGGACTTCGGCCTTGAATAGGCCGGTCCTGTTCGCGAAGGACTCGGATGCCCAGGTCGCGCAATTGCGTCTCATCGACACTGCCTGGGGCCTCGGTCATCAGATCGGCCGCTCGCTGCGTCTTGGGGAACGCCATGGCATCCCGGATATTATCAAGTCCACCGAACAACATGACCAAGCGATCGATGCCCAACGCGATACCGCCGTGGGGGGGCGCCCCAAAGCTCAAGGCGTCCAGAAGAAAGCCAAAACGCTCGCGGGCGGTTGCCTCGTCCAAACCCAACAGGCCAAAGACCTGCTGTTGTACCGCTTGGTTGTGAATTCGGATGGTCCCCCCTCCGGCCTCGTAGCCATTAATGACCAGATCATAGGCTTGAGCGCGAGCCGCGCCCGGATCGGTTTGCAACAGTGGAAAGTCCTTCTCCCGGGGTGCGGTGAACGGATGGTGCATCGCGACCCATCGCTGGGATTCCGCGTCCCGGTCAAACATGGGAAATTCCACAATCCAGGAAAAATGCATCGCTTGGGGATCATACAGTTCCAACTCGGCGCCTAATCGCTTGCGCAATCCGTAGAGAGCCTTGCAGGTCACCTCCCACTTGTCGGCCACGAACAGCAACAGGTCTCCCGGCTCTGCATCCATTCGCAACGCCAGGTTCTTCAACTGCGACTCCGAGAAGTTCTTGGCAATGGGGGACGCGAGCTGGCACCCCTCCTCGACCTTGAACCAAGCCAGCCCCTTGGCACCGAAATCGTGTGTGACGAAATCGGTGAGTTCATCGATCAATTTACGCGAATAGCGGGAGGCGGCTGCTTTCGCATTCATGCCACGCACAAAGCCCCCCTGCTGCGCGGCCTCGCGGAACACGCGAAAATCAACCTCCTTGGCCAAGTCGGTGCAATCGATTAATTCCATGCCAAATCGCAGATCGGGCGCATCGTGGCCAAAGCGGCGCATGGCCTCGTCGTAGGTCATCCGCGGAAGCGGCAGGGGAAGGTCCACCCCCTGAAATTTCTTAGCCAATCGGGCCATCAGGCCATCGATCAACTGAATGATGTCCTCGGCATCGACGAAGGACATTTCCACATCCAATTGCGTGAACTCGGGCTGCCGATCCGCCCGCAGATCCTCATCACGAAAGCAGCGGGCAATTTGCACATACCGATCGTACCCGGCCATCATTAGGATCTGTTTGTACAACTGGGGAGATTGGGGGAGCGCATAGAACGCACCCCGATGCACGCGGCTGGGGACCAAATAATCACGGGCACCTTCCGGCGTGCTCCGACCCAGAATGGGCGTTTCGACATCGATAAAGTCCAGCTCGGCGAAATGTTGACGAATGGCGAATACGAGTTCGCTGCGCAGCATCAGGGTGCGTTGCATGGCGGCGCGGCGCAGATCGAGGTAACGATACTTCAGCCGCAGATCTTCCCCAGGTAGATCCGCTTGCCCAGGGGTAAAGGGGGGTGACGGGCACTTGTTGAGTACTTCAAGCCGGCGGGCGCGGACTTCGATTTCTCCCGTCTCCAGCTTGGGGTTCACGGTTCCCTCCGGACGCAAGGCCACCACGCCGGTTACGGTGATCACATCCTCGCTGCGCAACGGCCGGGCCTGCTGCAAAAGGTCCTGGCCAGCCTCCGGCGCAAAGACGAGCTGAGTTTTTCCGTAGCGATCACGCAAATCGACGAACAAGGTTCCACCGTGATCGCGGTAACTATCCACCCACCCGCAAACGGTCACTTCGCGTCCCCGGTCAGTCCCCCTCAGTTGGCCACACGTGTGCGTCCGTAACAAAGCACATTCCTTCCCAAAATGCAGTATTAAGCCAAGTCAATCAGGACCCATTCTAACGTGACCATGGACGGTCGGGCATGCCCCTTTTGCGGCGTTGGCTTGGCGGGCTCTTCTCGGCTTGGCCGGGGCTTTTGAGCCGTGCCGCCTTACGCAAGCGTCGCCAATACCCGTTGCGCCACGTCTCGCGGTTGGTCCTGGGGCATGCAGGGGACGCGGCGGCATTCCGAGAGGCTGCGAAACCAAGTTTCCTGACGACGCGCGAACTGGCGAGTACGCTGACGCATGCGTTGAGTTGCCTGATCGAGATCCCACTCCTTCCGTAGCAGGCCCAGTACCTCGCGATAGCCGACCGCTTGTTGCGCGGTGTGGCTCAGCTGATCGTGTTGTACCAGCAGAGCACGTACTTCCTCTATCAACCCCAACTCGAACATGGCCTGAATGCGCCGATCGATCCGCTGAACCAGATCCGATCGCGACCAATCCAAAACAGCCACTTTCCGTGCTTCGGCCGGAGCCCCCTGCTGAAACTGCTGCTGCAGGCGACTGATCGGTACTCCCGTGACGTAATACACTTCCAACGCCCGTATGGTGCGACGTATATCGTGTGGGTGCAACCGTTTGGCGGTGATGGCATCCACTTCCCGCAATCGCGCATGCAGATGGGCGAACCCCTCCGTGGCGGCTTCATCCTGTAGTTGCTGACGCAGGCCAATGTCCGCCGCCGGCCCATGAAAAATGCCCCGTAACATGGCCTTCAAGTAGAGGGGCGTGCCACCGACGAACAGCACCTGTTGACCTCGCTGCTGGATTTCACGAATTTTTTCGTGCGCTAACGTGACGTAGCGCGACAGGCTGAACTCGTCGGCCGGAGAGATCACGTCGATGAGATGATGCGAAACGGCGGAGCGTTCCTCGTGGGTCGGCTTGGCCGTGCCAATATCCATCCCCTGATAGACGGTCATCGAGTCGAGTGCCACGATCTCGGCGCTTAGTAACTCGGCCAACTCCAGGCTGACTGCGGTCTTTCCACCGGCCGTCGGTCCCGTCAGATACCAGCAGGCCGCTGCGGCAGTTCGTTCTTCGTCTTCAGGATCGGCCAACGTCCGTCCTCGATTTATACAAGTGGGCATCCCGGCAAGGGACTAGTGGCCGATCGCCTGATCGAGGTCTTCCCAAAGGTCGTCCACATGCTCCAGCCCCACCGACAAACGGACCAACCCGTCGGTAATACCATATCGGGCACGATCCGCCGCAGCATAGCTGGCATGCGACATCAAGGCGGGCTGCTCGATCAACGATTCCACAGCCCCGAGGCTGACGGCTAGCCGAAACAGTCGCGTGGTTTCGACCATTCGCTTGGCTCGTGAGACCCCGCCGTGAACTTCCAGGGTCACGATGGCCCCGGCGCCGCCGGTCAACTGTCGCTGAGCCAAGGCGGCGTGCGGGTGGTCGGGAAGGCCGGGGTAGATGACGTGCTGCACGCGTGGATCGACCTGCAGCCGTCGGGCCAGTTCCAGGGCGGTTTGGCACTGGTGTCGCACACGCAAATCGAGCGTCTTCAGGCCGCGTGCGAGGAGGTAGGACTCGAACGGTGATAACACGGCCCCCGTTGCGTTCTGGATGAAGTACAAACGATCACGGAGCGAGGAACTTTTCACGATCAGCGCTCCCCCCAGCAAGTCGCTGTGCCCCCCCAGGTACTTGGTGGCTGAGTGCATGACAATGTCCGCTCCCAGGGTGAGCGGTTGTGTCAGCACTGGTGTGGCGAAGGTATTGTCAACCGCCAACAGCGCACCATGCTGATGGGCAATCTCGGCGCAGGCGGCGATGTCGCTGATCGTCAACAGAGGGTTCCCAGGAGTCTCCAGCCATACCAATCGCGTGCGTGGGGTCATCGCAGCCCGCAGTGCTGACAAATCCGTGGTCGGAGCCAAGGTTACGGTAACGCCCGCACGATTCGTGATCTTATGCAGGAGCCGATAGGTTCCACCGTAGATATCGGTTCCGGCGACAATGTGATCGCCGTTTTCCAAGAGCATGGTAGCGGCATGTGTGGCGGCCATGCCCGAGGAAAATGCGAGGGCGTGGGTCCCATTCTCCAACGAGGCAAGGGTCAACTCCACGTTGTGGCGGGTCGGATTGCCGCTGCGCGTGTAGTCGTACTCGCCCCACTCCCCCGCGACCTGCTGAACAAACGTAGAAGCCAGCACCAGTGGAGGAATCACCGCGCCTGTTCGCGGATCGGGCTCGGCGCCGACATGGATCGCCCGGGTGGCAAAACGCTTACTGGCGGCGGAGGAGGATGATTGCGGGTCCATGCATTATGGCCTCAGGGCTTGTTCGAAATCGGCCAACAGGTCCTCGGTGTTTTCAATCCCACAGGCCACACGAATCATGTTATCGTGAATTCCCCATTTCTGGCGGTCTTGAGGCGTGGCCTCAAAATAGCTCATCACGAGCGGCTGTTCGATCAGCGTCTCCACGCCTCCGAGGCTGGGCGCGATGCGAGCGAGTTGCATACGGTCAACGATCGCCGCCGTTGCTTGCCAGTCGGCGTTCCGCACTAGAAATGTCACCAGTCCTCCGAAACCGCTCATCGTCTCGCGTGCCACGTCGTAGTAGGGGTGGCTAGGGAGGCCCGGGTAATAGACCTTTTCCACACGCGGGTGGCGATCGAGGAATTCGGCCAGGGCCTGACCGTTTGCATTGTGCCGCTGCATCCTCAGCTCGAACGTTTTCAATCCACGCTCCAATAGGTAAATATTGTGCGGTGAATTGATGGCTCCCATGATGCCACGCAGCTTGTCAATGGGCTCAAGTTTCTCCTGCGTGGCAATCAGCACACCGGCCAACAGGTCGTTGTGGCCTCCCAGGTATTTCGTGGCCGAATGGAGGACGTAATCCACCCCGTATTGGATGGGACGCAGGTTGTAGGGGCTGGCCAAGGTGGCATCGATCAACGTGGCAACTCCGTGCCGCTTGCCAATCGCGGCAAATTTCTGGAGGTCGACCACGCTCAGATGGGGATTTGTCGGAGATTCGCTGACCAAGAGCCGTGTGCGCGGCGTGACGGCCGCTTCCATGGCTGCATAGTCACAGGCGCGGACCTGATGCGTGACCACGCCGAACCGAGAGAGATGCTTGGTGCAGAACTCACGACTGCGATGATAGCATTCATCAAAGAAAATCACCTCGTCGCCGCTATTCATCAGCGTCATCAACAAGCCTACCAACGCGGACATGCCGCTGGAAAACAGTAGGGCGGCCTCCCCCCCTTCCAGCGCGGCCAATTTGCGCTCCACCACCCGCTGACTTGGGTTTCCGTAGCGACCGTACTCTTCGCGCGGTTGTTTCTGCTGAATGTAGTCAATCACCGCTTGTGTGTTGGCAAAGGTGTAGGTCGACGCGCAGAAAATGGCATCGGTGATGGAGTCTCCCACCTTCTGGCGGGCTTCCCCCGCATGCACGGCCAGTGTCGACGCACCGGGTCCCCCCGCACGCGAGAACGGCAAATCCTGACCATTGGAAGTGGTGGGCTTCGACGACATACCAAAAAGCTCCGGACGTGCTGCGGTACCTGATTGCGAGCGGAGAATCGCCGAGCGGACGTGCCACTCGTGCGCTTCAGTGCTCGAAACGGAGACCTTCAAAAAAAAACGCGACCGATTCCGATTCGGAATCCCAGCCGCGGCATGTTCTGATCCAGTTATCCCCCGCCGTGTTCGTTTCCACTCCCGGCCCAACGGCGTGTCGTTTCCGACACAGGTGGTGACGGTGTGGTCGCGACCATCGCGCGTCGCGAACCCCGACGTGGTGGCTCTTTAGCAGTAATGGCTGCAAGCGGCCTCAAACCCCCCCACGACGACCATTCTAAACGGACGTCTGGGCCGCGACAAGTCAGGCCGTTCCGGTCGGCAGTTCGCGTTGGTGGTTTGTCGAATAGTCGATACAATGCGGCCATGCCCTCCCAACCCAACCCTAACGAACCGTTGTCGCCGACCGCCCAACACGCCGCAACCGCGTCCCCCCAGCCGCCCGCAGGTCGACCGGTCCGCGGCGAATGGTTTCCCCCGAAGTGGCATTGGATTCTGGCCGCCGGCGCCATTGTAGCCGTCGTCTGGGCTCAACTCCCCGATTCACGCGACCTGGCCATCACCAACGTTGTTGCCCAAATTGCCGTCGCAATCACGGTCGTCGCTTGGCTGGCTTGGTTTTTTCTCGGCAGCCGCTACGGTCGATTTGTCAAAACGGCAGCGCTGGTCGGAGTCATCGTGAGCGTGGGCGTGGCCAGCCAAGTCCGCATCAGCGGCGTCACCGGCTGGTTGTCCCCGACGTTCGCCTGGCGTCGAAGCGCCCCATCGGCCCTTGCACCCAACCTAGCTCAAGCGAATAACAAGAACCTGGTCGATTTGGTCAGCCCGACCGTCGATGATTTTCCGCAATTTCTCGGTCCGCAACGTCGCGGCGTCGTCGACCACGTTCGCCTGGACCCCCAATGGTCCGATCGCCTCTGGCAACCCATATGGCGGCAAGCGATCGGCGGTGGCTGGTCGGGTTTCGCCGTCGTCAACGGCCATGCGGTCACCATGGAGCAACATGGAGATCAAGAATGGGTCGTCTGCTACGATATCCAGACGGGTCGTGTGGAATGGACGCATGCCGATACCGCCCGGCACGAAACGTTCGTGGGAGGTTTCGGCCCCCGCGCGACGCCGACCATTGATAGTGGACAGGTGTACACTCATGGGGCGACCGGGATCGTGAATTGTCTCGATGGACGCGATGGCCAGGTTCGCTGGACAGTGGACCTTGTGAAGTTGGCGGGGACGGATGCGACGCAAGAGGCGGCCAATGTCACCTGGGGCCGTGCCGCGTCACCGCTGGTTGTCGAGTCCCTGGTCATTCTGCCTTTGGGCGGGCGGAGTGAAGGGCCGCTGGTATCCTTGGTGGCCCTCGACCGCAACACGGGCGAAGTGGTCTGGAAAGGTGGATCGGATCAGATCAGTTATAGCTCGCCCGTAGTGGCCGATCTCGGCGGTACGCAACAGGTGCTGATTGTCAGCGAATCACGCGTCACGGGGCATGAGTTGGCGACTGGTAAGGAACTTTGGTCCCATCCCTGGGAGGGCCGGTCCAATGCCAATGCCACCGTCTCGCAAGTGGTGCCGATCAGCGACCGGCGTCTGTTGCTATCCAAGGCGTATGGTGTGGGTGGCTCCCTGGTGGAGGTGACACGGTCGGCGGACGACGCCTGGAGCGTGCAGGCCCTGTGGCATAACAAACGCATTCTGAAGACCAAGTACACCAATCTGGTCCTCCATGATCGGCATGCCTTCGCGCTCGACGACGGTATCTTGTGCTGTGTTGAAATCGAGACCGGAGAGCGTCGTTGGAAGCAAGGACGCTATGGCCATGGCCAACTGTTGCTTGTCGGTGACTTCGTGTTGGTACAGGCTGAAAACGGCGAAGTCGTTTTGGTAGCCGCAGATCCTCAGTCACATCGCGAGCTCGGACGTTTCCAAGGCGTGGAGGGCAAGACGTGGAACAACCCGACGCTCTACGGTGACCTGCTGCTCCTCCGCAATTCCGAAGAGGCCGCCTGCTATCGACTACCGCTGCAATCTGCGGATTTGGGAACGGGCGTCACGGCAACGCCGTGATGGGAGTGACTCATTGAGAACTAGGCGCGATTGCGGCGCCAGACCGGCACGCTCGCTAGGAGCCCGATGAAGACACCTGTCAACCCGGTCGGTTCCGGTATCGATGCTGCTTCTAAGGCATCGATATCCAGCAGTCGATTGCTTCCTGCGTCGCGCATGGCCGCCAACGCGTAGTTGCGGTCCCAAACGTGGCCGCCATGTGTTAGGAAGCCCACTTGAGGGGCTGCCGCGGTGCCCGTGAGCGTGAATATTTCGCTGCCGGTCGCGTAGACCGCGTCCGGCGTCACCAACTGTCGAATGCTAAAGA
>SXHS01000082.1 GCA_005773145.1 Planctomycetaceae bacterium
ACGCCTGAACGAGTTGGGGCCGGGCCAACCGCATCGGTCGGCGCTCGATGCCTTGCACACGCTGACTCCCGAGATTCTCGTCGCGCCGCATCGCGTGCGCGACCACGACATGGCCCAGTGCTGCTTAGCGGGTCTCTGGCTCTTGCATGATTATCTGGATGAGGCGCATCGACTGGTCCAAGACCTCGATAGTACCTCGGCGGCCTATTGGCACGGCATTTTACACCGGCGGGAGCCCGATTATCCGAATGCCAAGTATTGGTTTCGACGTGTGGGAAAGCATCCGATTTTTGCGCAATTGACGGTGGCTGCGCAGCGAATAGCCGAGATGCCACCTGCAGCCAGTGGTGCAGAGCAGGGGGGAGGCCGCGCATGGCCTTGGGACAAATCGATTTCGGTTTGGGATCCCAACCGTTTCGTAGATGCATGTGAGCGAGTTGCCGCAGACCCCGAGCTGGAATGGGCCCGCCAACTCTGTCAACGGCTGGCTCGCGAGGAGTCGGATATCTTGTTCGATTTTTGTTACCTCGCTGCGATAGGGGCCACCTGATCGTGGCACAAGCTTCCAGCCTGTGGGAGTGGCATAGGCTTCCAGCCTGTGGGAGCTGTGGTAAAAATGCGATCGACAGGCAAGGCCCCGATCCGGCTACTTGGGGGCCAAGCGATAAAGGCCTTTGCCATCTGGGGCGACGATGGTCAAGAAAACCTCGCCATCTTCCGCTTCGCCGAACGAGAGCACGGCCAATTTGTCGCTGGGGACTCTCGCGACGGACAGCACCTTCTTGCGTGTTGCGTCGTAGTGCAACGCCCAGATTTTTCCGGTCAAATAATCAGCAAACAGATACTTGCCCACTAATGCGGGAACCTGCCTGCCGCGATAGACGAGTCCGCCCGTGATGGAGAGGCCCACTTGGTGGTCGTATTCCCAGATGGGATCGATCAGGTCCGGGCGAGCATCGCTGCCGTCTCGGCCGAAGGGGTGATTGCCTTCGCGTAGTGACCAGCCATAGTTGCCCCCCTTGGTGACCAGATTGATTTCCTCCCAAAGATTTTGTCCGACGTCGGCAGCCCACAGATCGCCGGTTTCTCGATCAAAGGACAGACGCCAGATGTTGCGCCAGCCATACGACCAGATTTCCGGTTGTGCGCCCGGCTGGTTGACAAAGGGATTGTCCTTGGGGACGGCATACATCTTTCTGGCGGCCCGATCTTGATGGTCGACATCGATGCGCAGGATCGAGCCCAACAACGTCTGTAAATTCTGCCCGTTCCCGAGGGGGTCATTCCCGGCGCCGCCGTCACCGAGTCCGACATACAGGTAGCCGTCCGGGCCAAATGCCAGGGTGCCTCCGTTGTGGTTCCAGTAGGGTTGTGGAATGCGGAGCAACACTTCCTCGGAAGCCGGGTCGGCTCGATTGGGATCATCCTTGGAGACGCGAAAGCGTGAAATGATCGAGGTAAGCGGTTTGGAACGCGCCGTGTAGTAGACGAAAAATTGCCCGTTGTCACGAAACTTGGGATGAAACGCCAGTCCCAACAGCCCTTTTTCGTTTTCGGCATCTTCGTAATCGACGCGGTCGGTGATATCCAGAAAAATCTGGCTGGACTTTGATTGCGGGTCTTGCGGTACAATGTGTGCGACGCCGTGTTGCGTCATGACAAAGAGCCGCTGCGATCCATCTCCTGCGTGAGTGGCAACGACAGGTCGGAAAGGTTGCTGGCGTCCCTCCGCATCGACCGGTTCCCAGCCATCCCATTTCAAGTCGGGGTAGGCGAGCGCCACTTGCACCTGCTCCAGGGTCTCGTCGCTTGGCTCGAGAGGCGTACCATCGACTGGCAAGGCACGAATCTTGATGTTGCGATAGGCGACTTCGTCGCCGTGGTCCTGTAGGCAAAGGTGTCCGCGAGACGCCTTACCAAACTGTGGAAACTTCGAAAACTTGCTTTGCGCTACTTTTTCATTCCAAAGCTCACTTCCTTTGACGAACTTTGAATAGCGAACTCCGTTCATCATGATTTCGCCCCCCAGAGGAGTGACACGCAGCTGCACCGTATTCCATTGACCGGCGGGACGCGTCGCGTCGGGGATTTCCGTGGACTTGAACAATGGGGCCGGCGGGTACAGTTGATAGAGCCAGCCGGACTTCTGTGGGTCATGGCCGTCGCGGTTGTCTTGGATCTGAACTTCGGGTCCCGATTTCCAAGTGGCGTCCGCATCCTCCAGGACATGAAACATGATGCCACTGTTGCCGGCCTTGCTAATCCGATAGTCGATCGACAATTCGAAGCTGTCGAATTGGTCCTCGGTGATGATGTCCCCCGCGCCAGCGCCGACACGCACCAGGGCACCGTCGCGAACGGCCCAGCCGGCAGACACGTTCTTACCCCGAAAGTTACGCCAGCCGGCCGTACTGGTGCCGTCAAACAGCAAGCGCCATCCCATGCGGCGTTCGGCAGCGTCCAGCGTATTCACGTCGGCAGCCGCACCAACGGCGGGGAGCCAGAGGGCCATGATCGTCAGCGTTAAAACTGCAGCGCGGGGCATCTTGAGGGCTCCAGAAGAGTGGAGAGGTCGACAAAACTGCCTAGATCGTAGGGGAGATTAGCCGGTATCGTCAACTTGGCGTTCAGAGGCCGGTCCGTGGTCCGCCGGGCCGTTTGCTTTGCCGGCGGTACTGCGATAGAGTGGGGGGACGTTGTTGCCCGACGATTTTCCTTTATCGCGGGCAATAATTGTGGTGCGTTGATAGTCAACACAAATGCTTGGAGTTCTCCCATGCCCCGTTGGATTATTGGCTGGTCGGGTCGTCTTGCATTCTGCTTGGAGTTGGCGTGCGCGGTCCTGCTTGGTTCGTGGGGAAGCTTACATGCTGCCGATCCTGTTAAGTACCTGAGGTTTCAGAAGGGGGACGTCGTTGCCTACGGTCGGTTGGAGGGGGAACGAGTACGTCAGCTCGACGGCGACCTGTTCAGTACATTTTCCGCGACGGATACGACTCACGCGTTGGCGGACGTAAAACTCCTTCCACCGACGCGGCCGACGCAAGTTTTTGCGTTGGCCGGCAATTATCGCAGTCACCTGAATGACGACAAAATACCACCCAAGTACATGATTCCGCAACCATTTTTTAAGAGTCCGTCCTGTTTGGTTGGGCAGGGGGAATCAATCGTCATTCCCAAGGATGCCAAGACGGTGCATTTCGAAGCGGAGTTGGTGGTCGTCATTGGCAAGACATGTCGCAATGTGTCACCCGAGCAGGCCTTGGACCACGTCCTTGGTGTCACGGCGGGTAACGATGTGAGCGAGCGGATCTGGCAGGGGGATGCAGAGGCCAAAGATGTGCAATGGTGGCGGGCCAAAGGGGCGGATACCTTCGGTCCCGTTGGGCCCTACATTCTGACTGGTATGGATTATGGCAACCTTCTGCTTCAGCTGCGGCTGAACGGCAAGGTGATGCAGGAGGAGAAGTCGGATCACCTGATTCATAATATTCCCAAAACGGTCAGCTTCATTAGCCAATACATCACGATGCACCCAGGCGACTTGATTTTTATGGGTACGCCTGGAAAAACGGAGGCTATTAAGGCCGGGGATGTGGTTGAGGTGGAATTGGAAGGGATGGGCGTCTTGCGCAATCCTGTGGTGGCTGAGTAGCCAACGCATTGCGCCACGTCAGAGCCATTGAGCCGAATGCTGCGGCGGTTATGCGGCCACCGTTGCGGCGAGGCGGATGGAGCGATAGGGGAGTCGAACCACACATGCCCGTGAATCATGATAGCGATCGCCCGGCCGCGGGGTTGTTGGCCCAGTCGCTGGGTTCGCTGCCGATTGTGGAGCGTCCCCGGATTGGCCCCGCCACCCAGCCACTCCCCATGACCATGGCCGAAGTTCGCGACCGCGGCTGGGATGAAGTGGATGTGGTCTTCGTGACGGGAGACGCCTATGTGGACCATCCCAGCATGGCCATGGCCTTGTTGGGGCGAGTTTTGGAGGCGGCTGGCTTCCGGGTTGCCATATTGAGCCAACCCGACTGGCAATCGTGCGAACCATGGCGACAATTTGGCCGTCCACGTCTGTTCTTCGCGATCAGCGCCGGCAACATGGATTCGATGATCAATCACTATACGGCCAGCCGGAAGGTGCGCAATCGCGACGCCTACTCACCCGGTGGCCGTATCGGCCTGCGACCGGATCGTGCCACGCTGGCCTATTGTCAACGCGCTCGCGAGGCCTACAAAGGGGTGCCGGTGATTGCCGGCGGTGTCGAGGCTTCCTTGCGCCGCCTAGCCCACTACGACTATTGGAGCGACAAGGTCCGACGTTCTATCTTGTTGGATTGCAAAGCGGACATGCTGGTCTACGGCATGGGTGAGGACGCCATCGTTGAGATTGCGCAGCGACTTGAGGCCGGCGAAACCGTACGCGACTTGAGGTCCATGCGCGGAGTCGCCTATGCCATGGGGGCCTCCGAAACGCCCCCCGAAGATGCATTGGTTCTGCCAAGTTTTGAGGAGGTGTGCCAGAGCAAGCCGGTGTTTGCGGAAGCGACCCGCATGATTCATAACGAAACCAACCCCTACAACGCGCGGCGGTTGGTACAACGGCACGATCGACAACCGGTGGTTTGCAATCCGCCTCGCCTTCCCGTGTCGCAGGCCGTTATGGATCGCATCTACGGGCTTCCCTACACGCGCCGTCCGCACCCGGTGTATACCGAGCCAATCCCGGCGCACGATATGATCAAGGACTCCATCACGATCATGCGTGGTTGTTTCGGCGGTTGCACGTTTTGCTCGATCACCGCGCACCAAGGACGCATCATCCAGTCGCGCAGCAAAGAGTCGGTCCTGCAGGAGATCCGCGGGATGACGGCGGACCCCGAGTTCAAGGGGGTCGTCAGCGACATTGGCGGTCCCACGGCCAATATGTACGAAATGAAGTGTTCCAGACCGGAAGTCGAGGCCGTTTGCCGCCGTCAATCGTGTGTGCATCCGACCGTTTGCAAACTGTTGGGTACGGATCACGGACCCTTGATTCAACTGATGCAGGAGGCTCGGCAAGTGCCTGGCATCAAGAAGGTCTTGGTTGCCAGCGGGATTCGTATGGATCTGGCCCGAAGGTCACCAGAATACATGCGAGAATTGGTGCGGCATCACGTCGGGGGCCTCCTGAAGGTGGCCCCAGAACATACCGATCCCCACGTACTGGACAAGATGCGCAAACCGAGTACCGATGATTTTGAACGATTCAGCGCCTCATTTGACGCGGAATCCAAGCGAGCGGGACGCAAACAGTTCATCGTGCCGTACTTCATTGCCAGCCATCCCGGGAGCGATCTGTCCGCCATGATCGATCTGGCGGTGTTTCTCAAACGAACCGGCTACCGACCCGATCAAGTACAGGACTTTATTCCCGCCCCCTTCGACGTGGCTACGGCCATGTATTACACCGGTATTGATCCCTTCACACGCAAGAAAGTCTACGTGGCGCGCCAGTTGCAAGACCGCAAGATGCAACGTGCCTTGATGCAATTCTTCAAGCCAGAAAATTACTTTGAGGTCCGCAAAGCGCTCGAGGCGGCCGGTCGTAAGGATCTGATCGGTAGCGGCTGTGATTGTCTCATACCGGCACAGCCGCCGCGTGAGGCCATCCTGGCTCGCCGGTCACGCGCCACATCGCAGTTTCAAGGCCAATACGTCCACAATCCCGACGGCGAAGACGATTCGGCCCCCGGAAGGCCGTCTGGGAATCCATCCTCACGGAAACAATCCCGGTTGGGGGCTGGCAAGGGATATCGACCCAAGGACACACGTCCTGCATCGCGCACTGCGGGAAAAAAACGGCACCCACCCCGATCGAACTGAGATCCATCCCATGCGACTGATTCTGTTTGATATCGACGGCACGTTGATCGATACCGGAGGAGCTGGCGGCTGGGCCATGCGCCTCGCTGTGGAGAGCGAATTTGAGCGGCTGCCCAGCAGCGAAGGTGTGGCCTTTGCTGGCCGAACCGATCGGGCGATCACGTCCGAGTTGTTCCGGCTGCATGCAATTGAGGATACACGCGACAACTGGGAACGCTTTCAAAATCGGTTCTTGCAGCACCTGGCGCCTTGCCTGCAACAACGGTCCGGACGGGTCCTGGGGGGAGTCGTTCCCCTGCTGGATTATCTGGCAGAGCGATCCGATACGCAGATCGGACTGCTCACGGGAAATCTGCGTCACGCGGCGCGAGTCAAGCTCGAGCACTTTGGCTTGCATGAGTATTTCATGGTGGATGACAAGCCGGCCATCGGTGGCTTTGGCGATGCTCATCACGATCGCGATGATGTGGCACGCGAGGCGCTGGCGAGCGCACAGCGGCACGTGGGGGACCGGGTGGCGTGGGAGTCCGTGTGGGTGATTGGTGATACGCCGTTGGATATTCAATGCGCCCGGGCCATCGGGGCGCGGATTCTGGCCGTGGCCACGGGTGTTCATAGTGCCGAGCAATTATCGATCGGCGAGCCCGATGCGCTGCTCAGTGATTTGACGCAGGCGGCAAGTATCTTGGATCGCCGGTAGCCTCGCCGGCGTGCTTCGGTGATGGGCGAGATGGGCGAGATGGGAGTGATGGGATTAATGGGAGTCATGACACTAGGTGGGTTAGCGGTCCTCATTTTGGGATCGCCACATCTCCAATCGCGCGGGGAGTGCTTCGGGGCTGGTGACTCCGGTCGTCCCTAATTGCTGAATGGTCAATGAGGCCACCAGGTTGCCGATCAAGGCGGCTTGCTCTAGCGACGCGCCGCCACAAATCGCCAACACGGCCCCGGCCGTCGCGCTGTCGCCGGCCCCGGTTGTATCAATGGGGCCATCGACGTGAACGGCCGGAACAAGTCTCCAATCGGGATCGCTGACGAGCATTCCGCAATCGCCGCGCGTGACCACGACGGGTGCTTGGTTACGTTCTCGCAGCCGGCGCGCGGCTTCCGTAAGCTGCTGCTCATCGACATGCGTGCCCGGTGGTGGTTGTCGCAGTTCAAGAACTTCAAATTGGTTGGGCTTGATGAGCATATGACGAAAATGGCGCAGGTGACTGCGACTGTCGGCCCAGAATAGGATCTGCGGTCGGGATCGGGCCAGTTCGATCACATGCTCTCGCACTTGCGGTGAGACCACGCCCCCCTCGTCTTCAACCTGATCTAGGACAATCACCGCATCTAAGTCGTCGATGATCGCGTTCAACGACCGTATGACTCGCTGGGCGAGGGTTGCGGTGGCGGGCACGCGGTTTTTTGTATCGTAACGCGGATGCTCGCCTGCCAAGCCAGGCGTGTGCACATCCCGTGGTTTCAGGTAGGTGGGGGTATGGACGGTGTCCACCACATGCAGGTGCTCCGTCGAGCAACCCAAGTGTTTGAGTCCGCGTGTTAACTCGAACCCTTCGCCATCATCGCCGATCCAGCCGATGGCGTGCAGTTTCCCGGCACCGAGGGCCGACAAGTTACCGACTACAGTCCCTGCTGCCCCTGGGCTGGAGCGGATCCCGACGACTTGGTGCGCCGGTAACCCCGTCTCCACGCTGACCTCTTGCAGACCGGGCTCGATATCGAGGTACTTGTCGAGGAAGAAATCTCCCAATACGGCAATTCGGCTGTGTCCAAATCGAGACACAATTTCTGAAAGTTGTGCCAGCGTGAGGGGCGTGGCGTTATTAGCCATGGCCATCGATGGTTGAATTCCTTGGGTCGCTGGGAAGTGGTTGTTGGCTGCTGCGTGAGGATCGTATCGCACGACGGCAGAATTGGCAACCGACACAGGTTCACTCGTAGCCGGGCCTCCGATACTCCCGAGCGCCCGCTTTCGGGGACCTGGGGGGTGGGCCGTTCCCTTTCGCCTCCAGCCCCCGCCAGATCCCCAAAAGTTTGGCACGACTTGTGCTTCTACATGCCTGAGGTCGGATGCCACTCGCTCCGCAGGCGAGTTTTCCGAGGTTTTTGGAGGCCGATCGGGTGACATGTGGAGATGTGGCTCGCACCGTGTGGCCTTCTGGCATCAACCGAGGCCATGGTGTGCGGCGACTGTCGTAAATTCGAGGGGAAACGGGTACGACAGGCGTCTTGGGGCCGGGCTCCAGAAAAATGGTTGACATAAGTTTAGATGGCAATTAGCGTGAAATAAGAGGCATTTTTGTAGGCACGTGGCGCGTCAAAGTTGCGACCCATCGCAACGGCTCTTCTCCTCGGCACGACGCGCCCAGGAACGGAACAAATCGACCCGTGTGCGTAACCCCAAGCAGGGATACGCCGCTTCACTCCCGGATGCTCAGTCTGCGCCCGGGATTTTTGACTTCGTCGGAAATCGATGGTCGTCATGTCGGCTGAGGGTGCGCGCAGGGATCGATTAGTAGGCGTTGGTGGCTTGGTTTGTGGTGTCGAGTCGATTTTTGTGGAACAGAAGAGAGGCAGATCCAATGAGTTGCAACTTGAGACGAGTGCTGATGCAATCGCTGTTGGCGATTGTCGGGTGCCTGGCGTTGAACGCTGGGACTGGTTACGGGGCCATTATTGGTGTGACGGGACAGGGGAACATCCTGATTCCGGACAATACGCCCAATACCGGGGCGACGGCCAATTTCTTCAACGACACGGGCGTCAATCGCCGGATCCACGGCTGGAACGAACTGCAGAACGTCCGTTTACAGCAGGATATCACGGTGGACATCGTGAATCCCGGTTTCTACGGTGGTCCTTTCACGTCCGCCAATGCGACCATCGCTGCGGGGACCATGGTCAGTAGCCACTTGCTGTATTTTGATCCACTCCGGTCCACACAGCGTCAGGCGGAGTTCACCTTTGATAGCGACATTATCGGGATCATCGTGTTGTCGGATATTCCCGGCAACGATCGATTCCTGAATAGTGACTTCCTGGGGAACCCGCTGACGGCCTATCCCGGTGCTCACTTCAATCTCCGAGGTGTCGAATTCGGCCCCGAGACGATGACGTTGAGCGCGGATCGACGTACCTTGCACGTGTGCTTGGTTGCATCGGATCCAGGCGACCAGGTTCGCGTGATCACACGCTGCGACGTTCCCGAACCTGCCTCGGCCCTGCTGGGCTTGGTGGGGCTGATCGGTGCCGTCGTGGGACGTCGATCGATCGCCGGTATGTTGGCCTAGTCCGAGCATCGATTCGGACTTTGCTGCCCGACTTCAATCGGCCCCGTCCGCCATGGCTTGACCCCAATTCCATGGTGCGGCGGGGGCCGATACGGGCGTCTTAATGGCGTCCTGGTGCCGCATTCGCTGTGTCTGAACATCGCCATGTCTCTTTCTGGACTCTGCGTTTTCTGTCTCTGGACTTGGCGTACTCCGCGCCTTGGCGGTAAATCCATGTCCAATCGACGTCAGTCCATTTGAACCGCGGAGGCGCGAAGTTCGCCAAGGTGAGTCCGCCAGGGCCGCGCGCCAACGAAGGTAGGTGTGGTCGTGGGACTATTGTCACCGGCGATTGTCACGTAGTGCCCGGCGGGCCATCAACAGGATGAGTGGCCAACTGCTGTTGGGCTCGGGCACGGCAACGGCCAGAGGCGCCGTCACCGACGATGCCGGGTTGCCAGGGGATAGGATGCCGCCGGTGTTCACGAAGTTGCCCATCAGCGTCCCAGTGCCGGCGATCGTGCCTGCATTGGCGATCAGTTGCCCACCGCTACCGATAGCCCCCGTGTTGAGGAGCAGGGTGCCACTGCCTGTCTTGGTCAAAGAACGGCCGGCCAGGTTGAGGCTGCCACTGAAGGTGAGTTGGTCTCCGGCGCTGACGTCGAGCAAAGTATTGCTATTGAGGACGACGGCGGCGGAAAACTGGTGGTCGCCTTGGACCACGCTCAGTTGCGCGTCACCGCTGCTCGCTTCCAACTGCACGGTTCCCGCGCCCCCGATGGTATAGCTTCGGCTGTTATCGAACGTGATGGACTTGGCGGTGACCGTCCCACTTGTTGTGATCGTCCGGTCCTGCGAAATGGCGTTGCCAAACATCACGGGGGTTTGATTGCTGTTCGGAACCGACGTCTGCAGCCAATTCGTGCCGGTATTCCAGCTGCCGTTCTGGTCCAGATTCCAGCTGCGCTCTTCTACCAGGAGCGACGCATACAATTGGTCCATCGAGACCTTGACGTTTTCCAGGGAACCGACCACCACGTAGGAACGAAAGTTATAGACTCCGGCGGGATTGTCGATGCGAAACACGTTGTTCCACTTCACGACATCATCCGTGGGGAACCGCCATCGCCCGTAGCCGGCGGTTGGCCAAGCTTGTTGCGGTGAGTCGGGCGAGTAGATCCCCATGGCATGATTGCCGTTTGCGAGGGCGAAGATGATCGGCAGCGACTGTTCTCCCGGACCATCCGAGAGGGGGGCCGTGTTCGTGGCGCCATTCTTCACGTCGTAGGTGTAGAATTGCGAAAACTCTTCCGGCATGTAGCCGGTCAGGACCTCGAACACACCGTGCGTATGGGTTTCATTGGCGGGGATCGTGAATTGTGTCCGATATTCAATCACGTGGGCCATGCCGGGGAGGCCGATCGTGACCTGCTTGTTCAGGATGTGATTTGAGACGGTCGCGCCGCTGACCGGATTCCAAAAGGCCATCTGGGTCTGCGTGGCCAACACGTTGTGGACGCCCGTGCCGTTGCTGCTCCAAGTCGATAGTCCCTGGAGTACACTGCTGCTGGGGCTCGGGTTGGCTCCATTCGCGGCCGAGCCTGCCTCGGTGGGGTTAAAGGCTTCACCCAGACCGTCAAAGCTGGAGGCCGACTGCAGCTGTCGACCGTGGTCGAAGTCGTTGATGTATTGTTTGTTGTTACTCCCCCAGCGCAGCGATGTAATGGCCCCGGCGTTATGCGCCGCAGTGGAGATCGTGATCGGCCATGGGCCAGCCATCGCGGAAATGGTCGAGTCACCCCAGGCGGCCAGCACAGTTCGAGTCGGTCCCAACCAGACGGCCGCCACAAGTAGGATTGCCTGAATCTGGCCGCTGGGTTGACGGCAGCCAATGTGCGAAGGCGGGACGCGTGTGGACGTCATGGGTTGATCCTCAAGGTTCGAGTGGACCGGTTGTCGCCAGTAGCGACCGCATGCGGGACGAAACGAAGAACGGCCGATTAGCGACGGGACGCATGCCGAGGAGGGCCCCCCCACACGGTGTCCAGCCGGACGCTTGGCCTCTATCTTTCATGCTACGTATTGGCACGCATCCAAGTCAAGCGCATTCGGCCTTCTGGGCCATCGTTTCGGCGACTGGTTGTGCCCACTCCAGGTGGCCATTTGCACGGACGCCAAAAGGACGGGAATGCCCGGTGTGTACGCGGTCTGAGCGGCCGGTTAGAATGGGGAAACCCCGGTTTTCTGTGGAAAGTGCCTGCCGATGAGTTACCACTTCACGCCCGATGAGATCGCTTTTTACCAAGAGAACGGTTACCTGACGGGACCGCGCGTCTTGGACGACAACCAGATTCGGCGCCTGCATCAGCGGATCGACGACCTGCTGCACGACCGGATTGAGTTCCCCGATCATCTCAAGGGGGAGGCGAGTGAAAAGTTGAGGGCCAAGGGCCAATTGCCTTCCGTCAAGATAGTCAATATCTTTCGGCACGACCCGGTGTTTGCGGAGGTGCTATACAACCCGCAGATTGGCGTGTTGGCCTCCGATCTGATGACCCCCCCCGTGCGGGTGTGGGAGGATCAGATGATCTTCAAGCCGGCCTTTGACCAGAAGGCCGTCTTGGCGTGGCATCGCGATTTCACCTATTGGGATCAAGTGGGCCCGCCGGATCTGGGAACCTGTTGGATCGCCTTGGACGATGCAACGGTGGCCAACGGTTGCATGCATGTGATACCGGGGAGTCATCGTTGGCAGTTGGACTACACTCGCGACGATGTGGACGTCACCGATCCCGAGTGGTTGCTCAAGCACCCCAACATACCAGCGGGCGCCGATATGACCCCCATTCCGTGTGAGGTGAAGGCGGGGCACTGCCACTTTCATCATTGCCTGACCTTTCACGGTTCGTATGGAAATCGAACGGATAACATGCGGCGCAGCTACATCCTGCATCTGATGCCCGGAACCACGCGTCGGACTGGGAGTAATTGGAACAACCGCCAGGGCAATGTTGAATCGGTGCCGATCGGTGCGGTTGTGTGTGGTCCGGACTATCCTGAGTTGGTCACGATTTCGGAGTGAGCATGTCAACCGGCTGTCGCATTGCCGCCCTTGTTACAACCTATTTCCCCATCTCTCATGCGGATGTGATCGTGACCCGCTGGATCGAACCGCGTGCCACGGATCCGGATTGGGGTTGGAGCGATCCACAAAGCCGTATTGTCTCGCTGTACGTTGTCGAAACGGCCGATGCGAGCCGTAGAACGACCGAGTTCTACGGACGCGACTTAAGTCAGGAAATTTCCCGACAATACGGGATACCCATTTTCACTTCGATTCGCGACGCGCTCACGTTGGGTGGTGATGCCTTGGCGGTCGACGGCGTGTTGTTGATCGCCGAGCACGGCCATTTTCCCTACAACGAGTTCGGTCAGAAACTCTATCCGCGCAAGGAGTACTTCGACGAGATCGTGTCGGTCTTTCGCCAGTCGGGGCGTAGCGTGCCGGTTTTCTGCGACAAGCATTTGTCCTGGAAGGGGGAGTGGGCCCACGCCATGGTCCAGGCGTCGCGTGACATGGAGTTCCCCTTGATGGCGGGTTCCAGCTTGCCGTGTGTTGGAGTGGAACCGGCGCCGGATCTGATTGCACGCGGCATCATGGAAGAGTACGTCGGGATTTTCTATTGCGGGGCGGAGGTTTATGGTTTTCATAGCTTGGAGTTGATGCAGTCGTTGATCGAAACGCGACGCGGTGGTGAGGCGGGAATCGTGGCCATCACCGCCTATCAAGGGGACGAGGTATGGCAGGCGATGGACCGCGGGGTTTGGTCTCGGTCCCTCTTCGACGCGGCACTCGCCTCGTCCCGCACGGCCAAGAAGGAGGGGGACGTCCGACAGAACATCAAGCCGAATCCAGAATTTCCGGGCTTTCCCGGCCTGTGTGCGTTTCATCTTGAACATGCGGATGGACTGAAATCCACGCATGTGATGCTGCACGGACATTTGGAGGATTTCACCTACGCTCTACGCTACCAAGGAGATCCTCGCCTGCGGGCCGGGTGTTCATTGATCACGGCTGGTGGGCCGGCGAACCACTATGGGCACTTTGGCACATTAAATCGTGTGGTGCAGGAGATGTTTTTGACGGGACGGGCCCCCATTCCCATCGAACGGACTTTGCTCACCACGTGCACCATCGAGCGCTGCACGCATGCATTGAAGGAAACCGGCGTTCGCTTCGAGACCCCAGAACTCCGATTGCCCTACCAAGGACTGGCTACCTACGCCGCATGCCAACTTCCCAAGATTCGACTCGCGCCGGTTGCTTGAGTCACCAGATCCGATCCCTCTCCATAAAGACGATCCATCCATGTTCAGAAAGTCTGTCAAACACCTTGTGGGCCTATGGCTGGCGCACCTGTTGGTCGCCTCAGCGCACTTACAGGGGGCGCCGACTGTGCTCCCCGTCGGTCGCTTTGACTTCGTGGACAACACGGGATCTGGCGCGAGAGAGTTATCGGGAATTACGTGGCTGGGGGGGAATCGCTATCTGGCCGTGAATGACGAATCCTCAATCGTCCATCCCATGACGATCCATGTGGACGCGAACACAGGCGCGATCTCCTCTGCGCAGATTGATCCCGCGGGCATCTGGCTGCGCGACGCCAATGGCCTTCCGTTGACGGGTACCGACTTGGAGGGGATTGTTTCCGACGGCCAGCGGCTGTGGGTCTCGAATGAGTCGGGGCCGCGCATCACGATGCATGATCAGACGACGGGCATCCAGCAGCAATTGCTGACGACGTCCAGTCATCCGACATTGGGCGTATTCCAGAATATTGTCGCCAATCGAAGTTGGGAGTCGCTAACTCGTCGCGTGGATGGCAGCCAAATATGGACTGCTAATGAAGAGGCTTTGACCGTCGACGGGCCGCCAGCGACCACTACCCTGGGGACCGTGGTACGACTGCAACAATTCGATGGAAACCTCAACCCCACACGCCAATGGGCGTACCGCACGGAACCGATCCCCGGCAGCGTGGGAAGTGGCCAAGAGCGAAGCGGCGTGGCCGATATGTTGGCGCTGGATGACGGCAACCTGCTGGTCATGGAACGCGGTCTGGGGCTTGGATTTCGGATCGGCTTGTACTTGGTTCAAGGAGCTACGGCCACCGATGTCTCTCAGCCGCCGTTTCAGTCAGGGCTGATTGGAAAGACCTACACGGCCGCCACTAAGCTGCCCCTATGGTCAACCACCTTCCCGAATACGACTTCGAATTTTGAAGGCGCAACCTTGGGGCCGACGTTGGCCGATGGCTCACGGAGCATCCTTCTGGTGCGAGACAACGGCAGTGGCTCGAGTCATTCGCTATTTGCCTTGCGATTGGTCCAGGATCCACCCGTTGCCGTGCACTGGCAGGACCCGATCAGTGGCGATTGGACCGATGCGGCGCGGTGGAGCACCGCCGCTGTTCCGCAAAATGGAGCGCCGGTCGGTACGCGGTACGACGTGATCATGGACGCTGTGGGAGGTGCCTATGAAGTCGTGCTGAACACCACCATCAACGTGCGCCAATTGTCGCTACAGACCGGCATATTGACGGGGGAGGGGACGTTGGTTGGCGATGTCACGAACGCAGCCGTCGTGAGCCCGGGGGGGGCTGCAGTCGCGACCTTATCGCTAATGGTCCCTGAGCCGTCGGCATCGGCACTGTTAACTTTTGGTGCGGCCCTGTTGATGCGAGGTCGCGTAATATACATGCGACGACCTGGGTCGGGATCATGATGCAACCAGTTCGCGTAGGGATCTTAGGATGCGGCTTTGTGGGCCGGTTGCATGCCCAACGGCTCGCGGCCGATGCGCGGGTCGTTCTTTCTGTGTTCTGCGATCCCGATCGACAGGGAGCAACCAGGTTGCGTGACGAGTTCGCTTCCCAGGCGGCGGTGGAGACTGAAGCGTCTGCGGCACTGGAGTCCCATCCATTGGATGGCGTGGTCATTTGCTCCCCCACCCCCTTGCATCACGCACAGGTCTGCCGGGCCTTTGATCGGGGCCTGCATGTACTATGCGAGAAGCCCTTGGCCTCGACGCGTACGCAGATCGAGGACCTTTTGGCCCGTGCGCGGTTGTCGGATCGCGTGTTTAGCGTATCGCTCCAACGGCGCTACCTCGCCCCGTACCAGACGGCTCGCCGCGAACTGCAAGAACGTGCCGAGCAATACGGGGCAATACGTCAGGTACACGTGTTTGTCTGCGAACGATGGCACCAAACGATTCATGGTACTTGGCGTGATGATCCCCAGGTGGGCGCCGGATATTTCGGCGACGCGGGAAGCCATCAGATCGACGCCGTGTTCTACATCACCGGACGGCAAGCTGAGCGTGTCTTGGCGGTGAGTGATCGTCGCGGGAGCCGTGTGGAGATCGCGACGCGCGTGCTGGCACGCCTCACCGGCGGCGTGGACCTTTCCGCCGATTTCGTGGGAGATGCCCATCATATGCGCGAGGATATTCATTTTCATTGTGAGCACGGTGATCTTCTGCTACGCAATCAACAGGTTTTTTATGCTCGGCAGAATCAGTGTGATGCCATCACGGATTTGTTGCCAGGCACGACGCCCGATCACGCCTTTATCGATGCCATCGTTGCGTACCAGCCAGGTAACTGCCCCCTCACGCTTTCCCCAGCCAGCTGCGCGCTCCCCCTGTTCGATTGGACGGCCGCCGTGTTGCGTTCGGTAGGTGGGCGGCTATCCGCAGAGGACGTGGCCCATTGGACGACGGTAACTGGAGAAAAAAACTGATGTTCGTCAGGCGACTGGCTGGTCAATGGTTGTTCGTGTGGCTTTTGGCATGTGCGGCAGCCCCCGCGCTGGGCTGGGATGCCGTCGACTTGCGATGCGAATGGCGCGTGCACCCGAGTGGCGTGGATGAGTCGCAGCCGCGTCTGTCGTGGCGTGTGGTGTCCCCCCGTCGAGGCGCGCGTCAGACGGCCTACCGCATCTTAGTTGCGAGTTCCGAGGAACAATTGCTGAGTAGCCAAGCCGACTTGTGGGACAGTGGTCGGGTCACATCGGATGAGACGTTGAGTCATGCCTATGGTGGACGTGCTCTAGAATCCAACCAGGCGTGCTATTGGAAGGTGCAGGTTTGGGATGAGGAAGGCCGCCCCTCCGCGTGGAGCCAGGTCACCTCGTGGTCGACGGGATTCCTGCGGGCAAGCGATTGGCAGGCAAGCTGGATCTCCTATCGCGATGACCATCCGTTGCACACCGATCGCCAATCTTTATACTTGCCCGCCGCGCGACACTTTCGCAAGGATTTTGAGATTCACAAGCCGATACGTCGCGCGACCCTGTTTGCATCGGCGCTGGGAATCGCCGATTGGCAGCTGAACGGACAGCTGGCGAGTGACGGCTACTTCGAACCCGGTTGGGCCGACTACGCCCAACGGGCCTACTATCGCGTGCATGACGTAACCCGATGGATGCGGCAGGGTAAAAATGCCTTGGGAGCCATCTTGGCCGATGGATGGTACTCCGGTTACGTCGGCTATGGATTGCTGGTCGGTTATGGCCCCAATAAGGTGGGCCGTTACTTCTACGGTAAGACGCCAGCCCTCTTGGCGCAATTGGAACTGGAGTACGTCGACGGCACGCGGGAACGCGTGACGTCAGATACAAGTTGGCAGGTGTCGTCGGATGGGCCATTTCGGGAAGCCGATCTGATCATGGGGGAGTCGTTTGACGGGACGCGCGATCGACCTCAATGGTGCCTGCCAGCAGGGGCAACCGACTGGAAGTGGCAATCAGCGATTCCCGCGCAGGCGAATGTCCCCGAGTCGGTCGTCTTCTCGGACAATCGTGGCGACCGGACGATCACGCTTGGATTCCAGCCCCCACCTCGTTTGCAGGCCTACTCGGCGCCCCCGATCGGGATCAGCGAGGAATTGCCGGCACGAGCGTTGCATGAACCGACCCCGGGTGTCTACATCTTCGACATGGGTCAGAACTTTGCCGGCATCGTGCGGCTGAAGGTGAAAGGTGCGCGGGGGACCAAGGTCCAACTGCGATATGGTGAAATGCTCCATCCCGATGGACGTTTGATGACTGAGAACCTGCGTCGGGCTCGAGTGACCGACGAATACATTCTGCGCGGCGGAGATGCCGAGGAAACGTGGTCACCACGCTTTACCTACCACGGTTTTCAGTACGTGGAGGTGTCGGGATTGGCAGAGCGGCCGTCTTTGGATGCTGTCACCGGATTGGTTCTGCACAATGCTACCCCCTTGACGAGTGAATTTGCTTGCTCAGATGAAGTGATGACGCGGTTTTGGAAGAACACGGTCTGGACCCAGCGTGCGAATTTCGTGGAAGTTCCCACCGACTGTCCGCAACGCGACGAGCGTTTGGGTTGGATGGGGGACGCGCAAATGTATGTTCGGACGGCAACGTACAATGCGGATGTGGCGGCGTTCTTCCAAAAGTGGATGGACGACGTGCGCGAATCTCAGTTGAGCACGGGTGCCTACCCCGACTATGCTCCGTATCCCATGGGACACGGCGCGCCCGGCAAACAGTTTGGTGCCGCATGGACCGACGCTGGCATCATCTGCCCCTGGACCATTTGGAAAGTGTATGGCGATACACGCATTGTGGACCGAAATTGGGACTCCATGACTCGCTTCATGCAATGGCGGCAGGCGTCGAGTCCTGATCATCGAGGTGTCTCACTGGGCAATACCTGGGGAGATTGGCTGAGTGTGGGTGAAACCACGCCCATCGAGTTCATCGATAGTTGCTACTACGCCCACGACGCACGCCTGATGTCGGAAATGGCTCATGCGATTGGGCGTGAGGATGAAGCACGCCGCTACCAGGAATTGGCACAAGCTGTCAAGAAGAAGTTTTTGCAATCCTATGCGCGTCCGGATGGAAGTCTGTCGGTCGATACGCAGTCCGCCTACGTGTTGGCGATCGCCTTTGATATGGTCCCCGCGGAACAACTCGCGTCGCTGGGAGAGCGGCTGGCACAAAAAGTAGCCTCGCATGACTATCGCATGACGACGGGCTTTCTGGGGTCCAAGTACATTGTGCCTGCCTTGAGTGCTACGGGACACACCGAGTTGGCGTTGCGGTTGTTCCAATCACGCCGTTTTCCATCCTGGGGTTATGAGGTGGTGAATGGCGCGAGCACCGTGTGGGAACGGTGGGACAGTTACACTCATGAGCACGGTTTCAACGGTGCGGGTGGGGATCAAAACGCGTCCATGAACAGCTTCAATCACTATGCGTTTGGCTCGGTGATGGAGTGGGCGTTCCGGGACCTGGCTGGAATTGATACCGATGGGGCGGGTTACAAAAAAATTCGCATCTGTCCACTGCCGCCGCAGCCCTCGGCCGCTGTAGATGTGCCAGAGATCACGTGGGTCCAAGCCCGTTACGACGGTCCACGCGGTCCCATTCGCACGGCCTGGAAAAATTCCCCGCAACGTTACGAGTTGGACGTTTCGATTCCGGCCAACTGCACCGCCACGATCTGCTTGCCGGCCCCTGCGGCGGCGATCCAGGAGGGTGGTCTGCCTGTGACCCAGGTCGTTGGCCTGCGCGTCGTGGAAGATATTCCCCGTTCGGTTCGCCTGGAGGCGGTTGCCGGGGATTACCACTTTGAGTTGGTTCCGGAGCGGTCGACCTCGCCCTAGTTGAGCTTGTTTGTGGAGGGAATGGGGCGCACAATGTTAGGACGTTTTCACCGCAGGAACAGTCACACGAGGTTGCATCGTTGCCCGGGACATCAGTTGGCGAGTATGACGAAACGCGCCCGGAGGCAGGCTTGTCTCCCGGTGGGCGCGTGTACGAGCCCTTGCCGGCGGAAATCTCGACGATTCAGCCGGGTGGCGGTGTCTGCATGTCGCTCGAACTGGCTTGGGGCTATGCGCGCCGCTGGTGGTTGCGAACGTTTCGGCCGGGCTACGTTGCCCGCATGCGTTCATTGCGGCGAGGGGAAACGAATCGCTGCCCCTTTGAGCCGTTGGATCCGCGTGACGTGAAGTTCTATCGCAATCAGGGCGGCTATCACTGGCGGCCCGAGGATGATCCGTTCGCCTGGCGCGATCGACTG
>SXHS01000083.1 GCA_005773145.1 Planctomycetaceae bacterium
AAGGAGAGAGGCGAGACGGGAATACAAAGCCTTGCCGCATCGTTCCTTCCGCTACCAGCCCTGCGTTCGTCTGCAAGTCGCCGCTAAACCGATCACTGCGATCGTCGCCAACCACAACGCCGGCGGCTCCGGCACCACGGCCGCTGCGCCCAAGATCATCGGCGAGGATCCCTCTCCCCAATGACTCAGAACCTCGTTTAAGTCGTCTTGCCCGACGAAGCCGTCCTTGTTGCGGTCGGCCAATTCGTCGGCGGGCGGCACGGTTAGTCCCCAATTAGCCAGTATCGGATTGAGATCGTCCTGTCCGACGAAGCCGTCGCCATTGAGATCGCCCGGCTGCGCCGCGCGCAGTTCACCCTCCATGCCGGAAGAGGGCGACGTCGTGCCGAAAATAATGCCTCCTTGGGTGACGGTGTAGGCGGGATCGAAATACACTTCCAGTCGATCACCTGCATAGTTGATCTGTGCGCCATACTGCGGAGCACGCGGCGCCAGTCGCTGGAACAGCGCCTGACAAATTATGGGTCCGTCGGTTTGGAAGTTGAGTTCCGCCGCTGAGACTTGCACGGAGAGTTCGCCCACGTCGGTGACAATTCCCGCGGTGAAGATTGCCGGCTGATGCAGCGGGTCGAACGGTTCAAAGACACTTGGGCCGCAGATGATATTGCCCAACTCCGTCAGCGGCGCCGCGATGCCGGTCTTAATTTGAACGGTCTCGTTCGTGCGCAGATTGATGCGGCCTGGCGCGACGTTGAAATGGACGAACTGCCCAAGCGCCAGCGGATCATGCGCCCAGGGCTGGCCGGTCAATGCCACGACATACAGATTGGCATTCTGAACCGCCGGTAGAGGTCCCGGAATCAAAATGTCGATTTCGTGCGTGAGTCCCGTGGCCTGGGCGTGATAATCCAATTCCTCGATGCCCTTTGCGCCAGTGTCACCCGCGAGAATGGTGATTTCGATGCCTTGCGCATCGCGGGATGCGCCGAGCAAAACCGCCAGCGCCATGACGTGGAAAATCGTAGCGTGTCGCATGAGATGGTCCTCCGTTGAATGGAATTGCCCGCGATGCCGATGGGGACCATCCCTAGCGGCCGCGAAGCATGGGAGAAAGTTACTGCTCCGTAAATCGTCAAAATGACGAATTTACATCATTCAGGGTGACGCGCAGCGGCATGAACGGCTGATTCGAATCTTGATTCCTGGCAGTCTACCAGGAAGAACCCCGTCATTCCAGCTGTGCGTGTGTGACACTGGGGCCTGCCTGAGCACAAAATGCACGTCGATGAACGCAAATACGCGTCTCCTCGATGCGTTTGGTGAGTTCGTCGGCATCGTCCGAGACGCGCAGGGTCAGCGGCAATTCGCCTTCATCGCCAATGCTGGCGCCATCGCCGTTGATGCCAGCGCACAGGTCGATGTAGTGCAGCGGATACAGGTAGAAGTGGATGCCCGCTCGTCCACGCCAAGCGTCGAATTGAATGGCAGATTCCCGATCCCAAGGCGATGACCCCGGAGCAGTTTCGGGAGGTGCGCAATTTGATCGAGGCCAAGGTCAAGGAACTGCTCGCATCGTTGTGGAGGTGATCAAACGCTGCGGCCCTGGACATGATCGCCTGTGGCAAGTCTAATGGATCCTGGCGATGGAGTTCGCCATCAACTGCCTCAGCCCAGCCGGGGATGATAAATCCTACCGGGCCGATTCCTGGTGGGGAGCAACGCCCAGAATCCCTGCCGACCTCGGCAGGGTTTTTGTTGTCTCACAGTGAGGCATTGGACGTGGATGCTTTGACCAAGATCGCCCTCGCGGCCTTTGGATCGGCGATTGGCGGCCTCTCCCGTTGGGGAGTGACGGTAGGTTCTGCCCGGCTCTTCGGCACGACCTTTCCCTGGGGAACCTTCATCATCAAGCTGCTGGGGAGCTTCTTCCTCGGCTGGTTTATGACCGTTCTCTCCGAGCGGATTCCGGCAAACGGCTGGGGATGGCTAAAGCCCGACGACCTGCGCCTGATGGTGGCCGTGGGATTCACCGGAGCCTTCACCACGTTCTCGACATTTGAGTTCGAGTTGCATGGACTGTTCCGAGATGGCGACAGCTTCGCCGGGCTGGCCTACCTGATTGGAAGCGTGTCGCTGGGTCTGATTGCCGTCCATTTGGGAATCGTGCTGGCAAAGTCGAGCTAAACCATGAAGCTAGAAGGTGAAAAAATGCTGCTGCGAGTCTATCTCCGCAACACGGACAAGCATGGCTGGTTTTCGCCGCCTGCGGCGAAACTGCTTGTTGAGCGAGCCAAGGCTCAGGAGTTGGCCAGGGCCACCGTGCTGCGTGGCATCTACGGGCTGGACGGGACTGGCCGCTTTCTCTCGGTCGTCGAAGAAGCGGAGGAGGTGACGTTGGGGACGGAGTGTCGATGGCACGGAGAAGAGGCGATTTCGACCCGTGTCTTTGAGTCGGATCGAGATCCACAAGACGCTGCGGTTCAGCCAGCGATGTCAAGCGAACGATGCACCTGATCTGCACCGTAGCCCACGAAAATGCACCCAATTCGGTGAAACACCGAAAGATCTTTTGTCGCCGCAAGTCCCTGCCACACAGGGCGTTTTATGCGACTACTGTTCATCTGTCTATCTCGCCCATCACGATGTCCAGCGAGCCGACGATTGCCGGCACGTCCGCGATCAGGCAGCCGCGACAGAGTTCGTGTGTGACCGAAAGATTGCAGAAGCAGCTGCTGCGTGCTCGGGCGCGCCAGGGGATGGCGCCATTGCCGAGGCTGACAATGTAGAAGCCCATTTGGCCGCGAGGCGCTTCGGTTTCCAG
This sequence comes from Planctomycetaceae bacterium, assembly GCA_005773145.1. Lineage (GTDB taxonomy): Bacteria > Planctomycetota > Planctomycetia > Pirellulales > Pirellulaceae > SXHS01. Next base: position 2,822 of record SXHS01000083.1, read on the forward strand.
ATAGGCTTCGCCCTTGGGAAGCTTTTCGGTGAGCTTGATCGGCTCGCCCCACGAACCTTTGGCGACGCTGTAGCGATCCATCGCCTGGCGCACCAGGTCAATCGACTGCATAACTTCCAGCATTCGTACGTAAAACCGATGCCAACAGTCGCCGACCACGGCTTCCCTGGGCACGGCAGGGTAGTCGTGGTCTTTAGGGTAATGGCCGTTCACCTGCACAATGATTTCGAACGCGTAGCCGTCGTACATTTCGGTATATCGCTCTTCGCCATCGCGGCGAAGGTCGAAATCGACACCACTGCCCCGTAAGACCGGACCGGTACAACCGTAGTCGATCGCCATCTCCGGCGTGAGCACGCCAATGTTGGCCGTACGTTTGATGAAGATCGCGTTCGTCGTCAATAGCGCGTGGTACTCGTTAATCACGGGCTCAAACTGGCCGAGAAACGCCTCGCATTTTTGCAGCCAGCCGGGCGGCAGATCGGCCGTCGCCCCGCCAGGCGTGAGATAGCTGTAGGTCAGCCGGGCGCCGCAGGCCTCCTCAAACAGGTCGAGAATTTTTTCGCGTTCGCGAAAGGCATACAAAAATGGGCTGAACGTGCCCAGGTCGAGGCCGTAAGCGCCCATGCCTACCAGGTGGCTGGCGATGCGGTTCAGCTCAGCGATGATCACCCGCAGGTGCCTGGCCTTCTCCGGCAAATTGCGGCCCAGCAGTTTTTCGACAACCAGTGACCATCCCAGGTTCATGTTCATGCCGGCCAGGTAATCCATCCGGTCGGTGTAGGGGATCCACTGCCGAGGGGTGAGGTTCTCACCGATTTTTTCCGCGCAGCGATGTAAGTAGCCGATGTGTGGCTCGGTTTCGGAGACGATTTCGCCGTCGGTGCGCAGCACCAGTCGCAACACGCCGTGCGTGCTGGGATGCTGCGGCCCCATGTTCACGAGCATTTCGTCGGTGCGAACGTCGAATTCGATGATACGCTGGTCTTCTAATACGGCGGGCATAGGCGCACAAATATTGAATGGGTTGTGGAAACGAATCAGCCTTTCCAATCTTTGACGTACCGCGCGAACTGCTCCCAACTAAAGTGTCTTTCCTCGCTGGGACCGCGCGGATACCATCCCAGTCCGCCGCGACTGATCGTCAATTCGCCGAGCTTTTCCTCGTCGGAAAACACGGAGACACGCAGATCCTTGTTCACGATTTCCACTTCTGGAACCTGTGAGACCTGAACTCTGTGCTCGGCCATGGCAATCTTCTCCGAACAGCTTACCGACCGCGAATGCCGTGGTACTCCAGAGGCATTTCATAGTCTTTTCGTAGCGGATGCCCTTCCCAATCCTCGGGACAAAGAATTCTACGGAGATCAGGGTGACCCGTGAATCTCACGCCCGAAAGGTCGAAGACCTCGCGTTCGTGCCAGTTGGCGGTGCTCCAGACGCCACTGACCGTGGGCACTTCCGGCAGATTGCCGGGCACGTCGTTCTTCCACCGCGGGAGCAGCACCTTGATCACAATGCTCGTTTTGTACTTGATGCTCCCCAGGTGGTAGACAACTTCCAGGTGCGGTTGGAAGTCCACCTTGGCGGCCTTCTTGGGGTCGGGCTCAAAGTAATCGACGACCGAAATGCAGTTCAAGAAGTTGAACTGCAAATCGGGCTCGTCGCGCAGGTAGGTGCAGACGTCGACCAGGCTCTGAGGCGTGACCTCAATCCATGGATCGATCGCGTCCAGATGGGCGCCAGTAATGGCAGTCTTGAATCTGGCTTGCAGTCGGTCGAGAAATACTTGTGCGGCCATAGTTACTTGTTGCAGCGTGGGACCGTTTTACTGCAGGCCCACCCAATTGGATTTTGTCGGTCGGCTCCTGCTTTGCCGGTCCCACCTTGCATCGTCACGCCGTCAGAACAGTTTGCTGTTCCACAAGCGGCGGTGGCCGATCGGCCTGACCAGCCCGCTCCTTGCTGACGGCACGCACCCAGTCCAGGTCGCCACGACGCCATACATACGCGAAGCCCACCATCAGCACGGCAAAGAATGCGGCAATATCCACCAGGGAGAACAGCGCCATGGAGTTGGCCGTGTCTTCAATGGCCCGCGCATTCTTTTGAGCGAGTGTCGCCTCCGGTCCAAGCTGCTCGGCGGAGCTTGTGCTGAGTGGAGGAATCGTGGCGTATTCAACTCCCAGCTCGCGATAAATTCCGACCACGGCGGGAGTCAGTTGATTGGGAGACGCATGGGGGTCAAGCTGGGCAGCGACCTTGGCGAGCGCCGGATCGGCGAGATTGGTGGCCTTGCCAAACACGGCCGCCCACGGGAAGAAAAACGCAACCTCCACGTCGAAAATAATGAACAACAGGGCAACCACATAGAATCGCAAATCGAATTGCACAAAGCTCGAGCCAATCGTCGGCTCGCCGCATTCGTAAATCTCCGATTTTTCAGGATTCGGCAGATTCGGCCGAACCAGATAACCCACCAGCAAATTCACCAGCAGGAACACAATTCCGAGGGCCGTGAACAGGGCCAAATAGGCGGCGATGGCGACCGGAGAAAACATAGGGCAATTTTAGCTGGCAAGAACCTGACCCAGAGACCGCATTGTAGAGCTGCCACTTGGAAGTTGGCAAGGCGGTCGATTCCCGAAAGCCTGGCTCGCGGGACTTACATTTGCTCGTCGCCCAGGGGGGCGTCGCCGGCGATGCTATCCGCGTACAGCGGCTGCCGCCCGCGGAATCCAGCGTCGATTTCGTGCCAATGCAAAATTTCAGGCTCGCCGAGCTTCCAGCAAAGATACACGGCTCTGCCGTCCATCTGGCACGGAAAGTCGATCAGCCCTTCCGGTCCGTTCTTGGGTTCAACGCCGAGCGCACGCAGCTCCTCCACGTATTCGCGCAGCCGCTGTGCGTCCTTGGTCAACTCGTCTTCGATCTGGACGAGCTCTTCGCCATACGCATCAAGCGTCTTGCTGGGGCGGCGGTTGTTGTGCAGCGTGGCCAGCCGTTCTCGTCGCTCGATGACTTCCCGCGAGAGCGTCGCAAGATCAGTCGCGATGGCCTTGACCAATGGCAAGGTTGCATTGGCTTCTTCAATCGTGAAAAACTTACTGAACAACTCGTCGTCCGACATGACATGCTCTCTTGGAAATTCCTCTTGTTGCCCTGCCGCCAAGACCGCGAACGTGCATCGATAATAAATTGTACTCAGCGACGAGCGTCCGTGCTGGCAAGCAATACGATTTGTCTCGCTATTGGTTGGGACCGCCGTGGACCGGCTCCGCCACAACCTTCGATGCCGATACCGCCGTGGGATTGAGCGTCGAACGGCCCCAAGCCACCTCCACCGGCAAACGGGCGAAATCAACCAATACACCATCACGGCTATAGCAACTTAAGTCGTGGGTCGCACCCATGAAGATGCAATCCACCGGACAGGGTTCCACGCACAATGCGCAGAACATGCATTTGCTGTAGTCGATCGTAAAACCCGTGATCTTGAACCCTTTACCGCTCGTCACGCGTTCTTTGCCAATATAAATGCAGTCGACCGGACAAGCCTTGGCGCATTGGTCGCAGGCGATGCACGTTGTTAAATCGAAACGATGAAATCCGCGGTATCGGGCCGCTACGGCTACCGGCAGTTCGGGATATTCAAAGTGCTGCGTGAAGGCCTTACGTTTTGGATCATACGTGATCATCCAAATACGGAAGGTCACGTACATACCTTCAGCCACCGTTTTAATGGCCACCACAATATTGCGGAACCAATCGCGCATAACCTTTACCACCAAATACTTACGACCGACTGTCTGGGCCGCTGCGCCTTACCGGCCCCGCTTACCGTGGGGCCTTGAGGCTACTGTGAATCTATGAATCTGTCTGGATTATAGGCGGGTCTGGCTCCTCCGCAAGCCGGGGTGCAGACCGCCAGGCCGACCACTCGAACTAGCCCTAAGTGTCCAACCAGTCGAAGGTTACAAGCAGTCCCAGGCCCAGGGTGGAAGAATTCCGCCACCCGCGAAATGCTGAGGAATTTTCCCTGGAATGCGTAATTGGCCATTCATGAACGGGGAAACTTGAGAAAAACAGGCTCCCTGGGCCCGAAAACCTTGACTCGTGCCCACCGCCACGTAGAGTGAATGATAGAAAGTATAAGCGTGCTTTCGTTTTGGGTCTTTTCCGGAAGGAAGCGGAGCGGCCGGCGTCGGTCATCAAGCGGCCACGGCAGCTTAGGTCCACGTCGGGGAATACGTCAGGAAGCCCCACGGTCGTCAATCGAAGGAATCACGGTATGTTGGTATTATCTCGCAAGAAAAATGAGAGTATCGTGATCAATAATGACATCACGATCGTCGTTGTGGAGATCCGCGGCGACAAGGTCCGTCTTGGGGTGGAGGCTCCCAAGGAGGTGCCGGTTCATCGTCGTGAGGTTTATGACGCGATCCACCGCCACGAGACGAGTGAAGGCAAGGCTCCCGCCAGCGAGTCGGATCAAAACGCCACCGCCGGTGAAGCATAAGGAATTCTTGGCCGGCGGCGCGCCTGGTATTTCCATGGCAGCCGCCGGTATGTCCATGGCAGCCTGTTGTGCGATAGATTCGAGGGAATCACTCGCACTTTTTGTTGGAGTTCACGGCTCGGCAGTTTTCTGTGTTGAGTGCCAGGGTCAGAGCGAAGCGATGGCCATGTGACGGCAATCTCGCGGCCTTCCCCGACCCGTTTCGCGTGTGGCCGCCAGACCCTGCCACCCCCGTCGCGGTTTGAACAACGGATTGGCCGCGTGTTGGGGTGCCGCCCACTTGACGCATCGCCAGCGTGGCCAGTATACACCGGGGGCGCGCGGCTGTGACATTGTTAGTCGCTCGCGGTTGGCCCCGTCGTCTAGCCCGGTCTAGGACACCGGCCTTTCACGCCGATAACACGGGTTCAAATCCCGTCGGGGTCATTGGAAACTTCGGAACTCGGAAATTGGATCTCAAAGTGATGGCGGGGAATCGGTGCACGCTCCGAGTGGATTGCCTTTCGACGCGGTCTTGGTGGTTTCGTTCGGTGGCCCCGAGGGACCGGACGAGATCTTGCCATTTCTGAAAAACGTGCTTCGCGGCCGAAATGTTCCTCCGCAACGAATGCTCGAAGTCGCCGAGCACTATCAGCTCTTTCGCGGCGTCAGCCCGATCAATCAGCAGAACCGTGCCTTAGTCGCGGCCCTTCGGCGGGAACTGGCAGCCGGCGGACCGAACCTGAGCGTCTACTGGGGCAACCGAAATTGGCATCCCCTGCTGAGTGATGTATTGGCTCAGATGAGTCGCGACGGCATCCAGCGTGCCATTGCATTCTTTACTTCCGCGTACAGTTCGTATTCCGGTTGCCGACAGTACCGCGAGAACATTGCGGAGGCTCAGCAGCAGGTCGGCCCCGCGGCGCCAACCGTGGAAAAACTGAGGGCGTTTTTCAATCACCCTGGATTCATCGAGCCCATGGCCGAGAATCTGCAATGCACGCTGGAAAAGATTGCTGCCGAGCGCCGGTCCCTGGCACACATCGTGTTCACGGCCCATAGCATCCCACGATCGATGGCGGAGGGCTGTCAGTACGAGTCCCAGTTGCGAGAAGCGGCTCGGCTCGTTGCCGAACGGGCAGGCCGAAGCGAGGCGATTTTGGTTTACCAGAGTCGCAGCGGTCCATCGACTCAGGCATGGCTGGAGCCGGATATCGGCAACTACTTGCGACAGCTGGCCGCGAACGGCGAGACGCGTGATGTCGTGATCGTCCCCATCGGCTTCATTTCCGACCACATGGAGGTGGTCTACGATCTCGATACCGAGGCCAGACAGATCTGCGACAATCTTGGTCTGAACCTGCTGCGAGTGCCGACCGTGGGTACGCATCCGAAATTCATCCGCATGATTCGCGATCTGATCGTCGAGCGCATGAACCCCGGCGTGGAACGAATTGCCTTGGGATCGCTCGGCCCGTGCCACGATTTGTGCCCGGCCGACTGCTGCCAGCCCACCTTGCTCACCAACCCGACGCGCCAGCCAGAGAAGTGACCGTGGCAGGCTGGGAGATCGTTTCCTTGATCTTCCTGCGAGCGTGAGCCTGGATCGCGGTTTTATGCGAGCGCCGCCTTCAAATCATTGAGCAGCTTAATCGCCCCGGCGATTTCGGTTTTTTGGCGTTGCGGGTCCTGGGGGATTTCGCGCTCGATGGTGAGCGGCCCTAGGTAGCCGATTTTGGCGAGCGTGCGCAGGTAGTTTTCCATTCCCACCTGGCCCTGGCCGAGCGGCTTCTCCTCGCCCCATTCCTGGCCGGGATGTTTGGCCCAGAGTGCGTCTTTGCAGTGGACGCTGCGGACG
>SXHS01000084.1 GCA_005773145.1 Planctomycetaceae bacterium
CTCCCTCTAAGCCTGGGGTAAAACGCATAGCAACCATCCCCTCACGTCCGATCTGCCCCAACGGGGGAGCACAACGTCGGACCGATTGTGCCGCCCCGTTGCCCTACGGGGCCCAGAGCCCATGCCGACCGCCGCATAACCCTCAGTTGCGTGGGACTCACTCGCTTGCGCTTCGTGCTTGTAGTTTTCGCTCGTTCCCAGCCGGGAGCCTGGAGACGAGCGTCAAAAATCCGTCGCGGCGTTGCCCGTTGGGGCAGCACAACCTCGGACGCTGTAGTTGGCAAACGCGTTTTCCCCCGGCAACACGCTACGCGGGGATCGTGCCGGATCGAATCAGATACCCGACAACGTGCTCGGCCAGTTGCGTCGCTGGTTCGTTCCCCGCGGGCAATTCCAACTCGGGCGACAGGGGTGCCTCATACGGGTCATCGATCCCGGTAAATTGGCGAATTTCGCCAGCGCGGGCCTTACGATACAAGCCCTTGGGATCGCGGGACTCACAAACTTCAAGCGGGGCATTCACATAGATCTCGATGAAATCGCCCGGCCTCCCCTGAGACTCGACGAGCCGACGGGCGGCATCCCGATCCTTGCGGTACGGGCTGATGAACGCCGTGATCGTGACAATACCGGCCGAACAAAATAGCTGCGCTACGGCACTAATCCGGCGGATATTCTCGCTACGGTCGTCCGCCGAAAACCCCAGGCCAAATCGCCGGGCGAAACCGTCCCCATACGCATCAGCCAGCATGGCAGGACTGGCATTGAGGCTGTGGCGGATATTATCCCCATCCAAGACACACGACCGCACGCCCCGGTGGGCCAATTGATGGTCCACCAGGTTCGCGATCGTACTCTTACCGCAGCCGCTGAGACCGGTGAGCCAGATCACACACCCTTGATGACCGGCCAATTGTTCACGGTCCGTACGAGAGACGGCGTGATCATGCCACTTGATATGGGTCTCGTCCGACATGGGGTTCTCGCAACAGAGGTCTCGGGATGGTTGCAGATCTTATGGTACGTCATTGGCGTTTAACCGCAAAGGCGCGGGAACGACACGCCCGTCGGCCCGCGTGGGTGCCTGAGCCATGCCTCAGGCCGGCATACGCCCCGCAGGGCAGCGCAACAGAACGCGCAGCCCGCAAATTCCGCCGGGGCCTGCGGCCGGGCGGTACACGATCGCTCGGCGCTCTGCTCTGCAAATTCACGCCATCACCGGCGGACTAGCCGCCCGTGGCACCCAACGTCGTTGGCACCCAGCCCTGGCACCCCAGCGGGCCCCCTTCCCTTGCATCGTGGGCGGATTCCACTACAATGGGCCCTTTGGGTTGGTAGCTGCGTGGCCCCGACAACGGAGTCGGCACCCTCGGCAGCCCTCCCAGACAGGCGAATCACTTTCTCCCGTATCCCAAAAGGTCCTCCATGATCCCCAGTCGACCGAGCCGCCCCAGCAAGCGGGCCAAGACACGTGTCCGCACCGTGCGAAAGGATCCGATTTTCGTCGATGGCGAGCGGCCGCGTCCGATGTACGTCGACTATAAGGACGTGGAACTCTTGAAGAAGTTGATCAATCGCCACGGCCGAATCGTCGGTCGTCGTAAGTCGGGCTGCACGGCGGCCAGCCAGCATGCCGTGACCAAGGCGATCAAACGAGCGCGCATCATGGGTCTGCTCCCCTTCGTAGGCGACTGATGCCGGCGCCGGGGTGTTTCTCGAATCGTTTCGAGAACGGGTGTGTTTCGGGGCGGATAGTCGTGCAACGCGATGGCAGAGACCTTTCGAACGACGCGCCGCGTTGAGTTCCACGACACCGATGCCGCGGGCATCATGCATTTCGCCGCCTACTTCGATTTCATGGAAGAGGCCGAGCACGAATTTTTGCGCCATGTCGGGCTGAGCGTCATGACGGAGGACGCACAGGGGACGATCGGTTGGCCGCGGGTCCAAGCCAATTGTGACTACCTGCGCCCCGTACGATTCGAGTACGAACTGTCGATTGACGTCAGCATTTCTCAACTCGGTGGCAAGAGCGTCACCTATGTGTTTGAACTCGCCCACGAACAACGCCCGGTAGCGCGAGGCTCGATGACGTCGGTGTGTTGCCGCATCCTGCCCGGTACCAAGCCACAGTCGATGGCCATTCCGGACGATTTCTTGCATCGCCTGGGACCCTATGTACGCCCCTGAATTCACTCGATGCGCCAGAAGGGCATGACCCTCGTGGTCTTCCGCCCTGCATGCCAAGTAACGGGTGCCACACATGCCCGCTTTAATCCTGGACAAGATTCAAAAACAATTTCCGACACCGGACAAGCCGGTGGTCGTCCTGCGCGATATCGACCTGCGCATGGAGAACGGTCAGAGTTTGGCCATCGTCGGCCCAAGCGGTTCCGGAAAGAGCACCTTGTTGCACCTGATCGGAACGCTCGATCGACCCACCGCCGGTCAATTGACCTTGGACGGTCGCGATCTGTTGGCCATGAACCCCCAGGCCTTGGCGGACTTCCGCAACCTGCAATTGGGGTTTGTGTTTCAGGAACACTATCTACTTCCACAACTGACCGCGTTCGAAAATGTCCTGATCCCCGCACTGGCGCGGGGCCGACCTCAATTCGACGTCACCGCTCGCGCGTTGGAACTGCTTCAGAAGTTGGGCTTGGAACACCGGCAGTCCCATCGCCCCGCAGAATTGTCCGGTGGCGAACGTCAACGCGTGGCACTAGCGCGCGCCCTGCTCCACCGTCCCCGCCTGCTGCTTGCGGACGAGCCCACCGGCAACTTGGATCACGAAACCGCACGGGCGATGGGACAGCTGTTGCTGCAGATGCAACAACAGCACGCTGAGATGATTCTGATTGTTGTGACGCACAGCCTGGAGTTGGCCAGGCAGATGCACCGGTGTCTCCAATTGGACAATGGCAAACTCGCATAGCCTTGGTTAGTGCTGACATGGTGCAACGTCCGTCCACTCTGAGCATATCGCGTGTCGTGGCGCGGACGTTCCGCCACCACTGGCGGATTCTGATATCGGTCTTGTTGGGCGTCACACTGGCCACCGCCGTGCTGACCGGCGCCTTGCTCGTCGGCGACTCCATGCTTGACAGCCTCCGGCACCTCGCATTGGACCGCCTGGGAGACATCGATCAGGCCGTCATCGGACAACATTTTTTTCGAGCGGCGTTGGTCGAGGAGATGGCCAAGGACGATGCGAACGCCCAGTCGTATGCGGCGATTGTTCCCACCATCCTGCTGTCGGCGATTTCTGCCGAGCGGGGGACCGGTCCTAGCACGCCAGCGCAGCCCACGCGGGCAGCCGGCGTGACGTTGATCGGATCGACACCCGCGTTCTGGGAATTGGGACCTGCGTCCAGCCGCCCGAAAGAACTGCCGAGCGATCGCGAAGTGGTCCTGAATCGGACCCTCGCAGACGCCTTGCACGCTCAGGTGGGGGATTCGATCGTCCTACGACTCCCGGTGGGGGATCAAGTCCCCGCGGATAGTCCGTTGGCACAGAAGTCGAACCGGATCCGCAGTCTGGCCCAACTGCGTGTGATCGCCATCGTTCCCGCCAGCGGGTTAGGGCGATTCGATCTAACCAATCAGCAACAACCGCCGCGATTGGCCTATGTTTCTCTAGCCACCTTACAGCGAGCACTCGGCCAGGATCACAAGATCAATACCATCTTGTTGGCCCAACGGTCGTCGTTGCAAGCAGAGTCCCTTACGCCTTCATCATCGCAGCGTGACGCGTCACCCATCCTGCGTCCCAACTTGGAGGATTTCGGAGTCAGCGTGACTCGGCATCAGTTGCTGTTTCCCGACGCACCTTCCCCCACACCGGAACGTGTCTTCGATTACCTGCAGATTGCAACCGACCGCATGATGTGGGACCCCCGCGTGGCGCAAGCCCTGCACGTCGCCCTGAAGCCGCTCGGCGCGCAGGAGGTACTGACCTATCTGGCCAATTCGATCGAGCGTGTTGACCAAGGCGATGGGCGTTCCCCACCGCGTGCGATTCCCTATTCGATGGTCTCGGCCTTGGATTCCCATCACGACCTCGGTCCGCTGGACGACGTCAAGGGACAGGTGATTGCGTCGCTGGCCGATGATGAGATCGCGCTCAACCAATGGACTGCGGATCGACTTGCTGTCCGGCTCGGCGACATCATCCGCTTGCGATACTTCTTGCCGGAAACGACCCACGGCGACGTGCGCGAGGCGGCGGCTGAATTCCGCGTGTCCGCAATCATCCCACTGACGGAGCCCGCGCGCCCGTTTGGTACCCAACAACCGGCCGCCTTCGACCAGCGCCCCACACGTGCCAACGATCCTCATCTGACGCCCACGGTCGTTGGAGTCACCGATGAGGCCTCGATCGAGGACTGGGATCCGCCATTTCCCTACGATCCTAGCCGCATTACCAAGGAAGACGAGGTGTATTGGGATTTCCATCGCACGACGCCCAAGGCCTTCGTATCACTGGCAGCGGGACGCCGGTTGTGGAACAGTCGCTTTGGCGGCACCACCTCATTCCGAGTCCCCCACGGCGACAAGATAACTCGCGACTCCGTCGTGGCCACCGTAACCGCCGCACTGTGGGGGGTGAAAAACGACCTGGGATTCGCCGTCCTGCCATTGCGATCGGACGCCCTGCGCGCCGCGCGAGGAACGACGGATTTTCAGTATCTGTTTCTGGGATTCAGTGGCTTTCTTATGATCGCCGCCCTTCTGTTGGTCGCCCTACTGTTTCGATTGGGCATCGAACGTCGCGCGAGTGAATTGGGAATCCTCTCGGCCGTTGGCTGGAAACCGGCTCGCATTCGAGGTCTGCTGCTAGCGGAAGCGCTCCCCCTGGCGTTGTTCGGTGGCATTCTCGGAGCGGCGGCAGGTGCGGGATACGCGGCCCTGATGATCGCCGGGCTGCGGAGTCCTCAGTGGTGGTTGGCGGCCGTATCGACGCCGTTCTTGCGTTTCCATGCTTCCTTGACGAGTCTCGTCATCGGAGCGAGTTGCGGCGCCCTGATTGGTTGGGGCGTGACGTTTCTTTCGACACGTCCCTTGCGTCATGCGTCGGTACGCCGACTGCTGTCCAATCAGCTGCAAACAGCCGCGTCTGCGGTTGGCGATGGCGCTTGGCACGGACTGCGGTGGGTGCCGATGCTGCTATTGGTCGTCGCCGTGATATTGGGGTTGTTAGGAGCGAGATGGGATGGAGAGGGGCAAGCCGGCGCCTTCTTCACCAGCGGCGCCGCCCTCTTGGCTGCTCAATGCCTGGCCCTCTATCAAAGATGGCGCTACGCGCCCGGGCGTTCCCTGCAGCCGGCGTCGATGGGCCTCCTACAACTCGCGGGGCGTAACGCGGGACGAAACGCGGGACGAAGCACGTTGACGACCGGATTGATGGCGGCGGCCTGTTTTATCATCATTGCCATGAGCGCCTTCCGAGTGGCTCCGACATTACGAGGAACCGGTGGCTTCGATTTTATCGCGGAAAGTGGCCAACCCATTTTCGCAGACCTGACCACCCCGACCGGTCGACAGGCGGCCTTGGGCGAGAACGCCCATGTGCTAGACGGGGCCGTGATCCTGCCGCTGCGTCGCCAAGCGGGGGACGACGCCAGCTGCCGAAATCTATTTCGGTCGCAACGGCCCGCCCTACTCGGTGTCACGGAGGAGGTCCTAAGGGATGCCGATCGAACGGATGTGGCGCATTTTGCCTGGGCGGCTGGTATGGGGATGGAGGGAACGACGCTTCAGAATCCCTGGCGACTGCTACACGCCGATGATGCGTCGCCCGTAGGTGTGATTCCGGTCATTCTGGACAAGAACACGGCTCTCTACGCGTTGAAACTCTCGGGGCGGATGGGGGAAACGTTTGACGTGGAGTACGGACCGGAGAAGCGGCTGACGTTTCGCGTGGTGGCCCTGCTATCCGGCAGCGTATTGCAGGGTAGCCTAATGGTCGCCGAGCGCGACTTGCTGACGCATTTCCCTAATCTGGCTGGACAGCAAGTGTTTCTCATTCGCGCCCCGGCTGGTCGAGGTCCCGAGATCGCTCGGCAGCTGGAAACCACATTCGCCGACCAAGGACTACAGGTCGAGTTGGCTGCGGACCGGTTGGATCAATTGCTGGCCGTACAGAATACCTATCTCTCCACCTTCCAATCGCTGGGGGCCTTGGGCTTGGTATTGGGTGCAATCGGCGTGGCCGTTGTGCAGTTGCGTGGCGTGGAAGAGAGGCGGTCCGAGCTGGCCTTATTGCAGGCGGCCGGTTTTCGCCGAGCGCGCATCGCCCAGCTGGTGCTTGCGGAAAACATGACGCTCCTTGGCTTGGGCCTGGGCATGGGGGTCCTGGCCGCCTTGGTAGCCGTCTTACCCCATCACCAACTGACGGGGAGCTCTCTCTCCATCACCTCGCTGGCTGGGATGCTGATGGCGATCATCGTCACGGGCCTGGTGTCCGCGACCCTATCCGTGCGTGCGGTCCTGCGCAGCCCGATTGTCAGCGCGTTGCGTCATCCGGGATAATTGAGACATGGGCTCCAACCGGCCAATACCATCCCAAGCGGACCCCAGTCTGCTGGAAGAATTCCGCACCGCCGTGAGCGCCTGCGCGGATCTTTATCGAGAGAGCGGCGAGTATTGCGCCCGCCAACACCCGCACTTGATCCGCTCGGCGCCTGCCGATTTCGTCGAACTCATGGACGATCTGCACAAGGGCCTATTGATCAAGATTTATATCGGGTGTGTTCAAGCCGACCGCAAATGGAATGAGCCTGAGCGGGAGCTGGCGCAACTTCTGTTCCATCACTTGTGGAGTCGTTCCTTGCAGGGAACGGACCTGCGTGATGCAACGCACAAAATGGCACAACAAGCGGCCGAATTGAAGTGGATCGCGCTCATCCGCCCCTTCATGGAGCTCACGCCGCTGCGTGACCGCGTGGGGGAATTGGAAACACTGGTCATGCGGATTGCCAACTTGGTCGTGGCCGCGGACGGAACGTGCTCAGTCGGGGAACGCCATTTCCTTCGGGATTTGCAGGCTGAGCTGGATCGTCATCTGTATCGTTTACCCTTTGAGGAATCGGTCGGCCATGAGGAATCGCGACGGCGAGAGCATCAGGCCATCGACGCCATGCCTCAAGACGCAAAAGAGGTTCGCGATCTCTGTGAGATCCCCGCGACTCGCGACGAATTGCCGCCCCCTTCACCCGCCGAGCAATTGCAAAATGCGCTGAAAAAACTGGATGCGCTGATTGGCATGGAGAACATCAAGGAAGAGGTGCGGTCGTTAACCAATTTTCTGCGCATGCAACAGGAGCGTACTCGGGAGGGGCTCCCCACAACCGCCATGAGTCTGCATCTCATCTGCGCCGGGAATCCGGGTACGGGCAAGACGACCGTAGCGCGCCTGGTCGGTGAAATTTTTCGCGCCATGGGGATTCTGGAAAAAGGGCACGTGGTGGAGGTCGACCGCTCGGCGTTGGTCGCCGAGTACGCCGGACAGACCGGTCCCAAGACCAACCGCGTCCTCGACGAGGCCCTGGATGGGATCCTGTTCATCGACGAAGCGTACAGCCTTGTCGGCGACCAGGGGCAGGACCACTATGGCAACGAAGCGGTACAGACCCTCCTGAAACGCATGGAAGACTGCCGATCGCGGTTGGTCGTCATCCTGGCGGGCTACCCCGAGCCCATGAAACGGCTATTGCAAAGCAATCCTGGCCTATCCTCTCGTTTCGCGAGACAAATGCATTTTCCCGACTACACTCCCGAACAGCTGGGACGCATTTTTCACCAGCTGGCCGAAACGAATCAATTTGATGTGCCGTTGGAGGTGCGCCGTCGCTTGCTTTGGGGGTTCCACTGGGTCCATGCGAATCGCGATGAGCATTTTGGCAATGGCCGTTTGGTTCGCAATCTGTTCGAGTCGGCCATCCGCCAACTAGCCAATCGGATCGCCGGAATCGCCCCGGTGACTCGCGAGTTGCTGACGCGACTGCAACCCGACGATATTATTTTCTACGATGTGCCCGCCGAAGCATGGCCGGGCGACAGCGTTTCTCGTCGGTACCGGATTGCCTGCCCGGGCTGCGGCCAAGCCAGCGAAGTGAATGAAGACCTGTTGGTGCGCAAGCTGACGTGCAAACGATGCGCGTGCGCCTTCACGGCCGAGTGGGGAGAGCCGTGTCCGGCGGCAAACGGGAGTTGAGCCCCGTGATCTCAGCCGGAGGGCGCTAGGACCGCCAACCGGAAATCCGATTCCACTAGAAAGGAAGTCTCCCCAGCTTCCCCAAGATGTGTTTTCCTCACGATGTGCGTTCGTCTGGCTCCCTCCCCCTTGCGGGGAGGGAGCCAGATCGGCTGATAAAATGCCATCCACGCACC
>SXHS01000085.1 GCA_005773145.1 Planctomycetaceae bacterium
CGGCGCACACGCTGCGTCATCGACGGACTGAACCATGCGATCCAAGGCATCCGGCGGAATGTTCTGCAACTCGTGGCGAATGGAGCGTTGGGCAATGTGTTCCACCTGAGCCGAGGCAATGCCCCGCGCCGACAACAGTCCCGCGTCGGCTGGAATGATGATTTCGCAAATACCCAGGCGATCAGCAATCGCGCAGGCGTGTAACGGCCCAGCCCCGCCAAAGGCCAGCAACGTATGGTCCTGTGGAACATGTCCCAAACGCACGGTCGCGCGCCGAATCGCGCTCGCCATCATTTCATCCGCCAGGTCTAAACAGGCATACACGAACTCTTGCCGCTCCATCGGGCCACGTACCTCTTGAAATGCCGCCAAGACCCGATCCAGGGCAGTCCGCGCTGCTTCACGCGAGATGGGTATGGGCATGGCTCCCAAACGGTTGGCAAGCAATTGCAAATCGGTGATGGTCAGAGGACCGCCACGACCATAACAGGCAGGCCCGGGGTCGCTGCCGGCGCTCTCGGGACCAATTCGAATCTCCCCCCCAACGCAACGGACAATGCTACCTCCACCTGCCGCGATGGAATCAATGGCCGTCGATGGACTGGCGATGGTCACACCCGCAACCGTGGTGCTAAACGACATGGGGACAACCTGATCAACGCGGCTGATGTCGGTGGATGTGCCCCCCATGTCGAATGCCAATACCGGCCCCAGGCCCAAGCGACGAGCAACCGCCAGCGCGCCACGTACACCGCCGGCTGGCCCGGACAGCAGACTGTCCTTAGGGTGATAGGTTTCGGGAGGGGCCAGTCCGCCGGCACTTGTCATCAATAGAAGTGAACTGCCCGCAGATAGACAGCTGGCTATTTCCGCGACAAACGAGCGAATCGGTCCCGATAGCAACGCATCGGCGTGCGCTGCGCGAGCCCGATCCACGAAGCCGGTAACACGTCCCATGGCATGCGAGGTCGAAACGGATCGTGAAGTCGATTGACGAATGTCCGTCGCAATGGCGTCCTCATGGGTTGGGTCAACGTCGGCATGTAAGAGGGCGACGGCCACGGCGTCGGTACGCGCCGCGGAAACATTCGCCGCGATGCGTTGCCGTTCGTCCAGCGTGAGCGGTTCGATGGTAGTACCGTCAGCGGCGATACGGGCGCGGACGCCGCACACGGCGGCTACCGGTGGCCGTGTGCGCGTGGGATGCCAGGCAAACAGATCGGGACGACGTTGATCGCCGATTTCCAGAATGTCCTCCAGCCCCTCTGGGAGGACCATGCAGACGGAACTCACGCGCCCCTCCAAGAGTGCATTGGTGCCGCGCGTCGTGCCCACGCGGAGTTGAATCGGCGGAAGTGGACAACCAAGGGGCGTCTGAGTCAATCGATAAGCAGCGGCGATCGGAGCCGGCAGACCATCGTCGCCGCGCGCACGCGAGGCACTTGGGATCTTGGCTCGCGCACGCCGACCATCCGGACCGATCGCGACCGCGTCGCAAAACGTCCCACCCACATCAACGGCAATGAACCAAGTATTTTCCACAGGGCCAATGTAGCGGAGGCTACCTGCCGCGTCTACGTTTTCGTTTACCCCCCAGCGGACAAGACCGTGCCGAGATCGGCCAGCTTTTCGACCACGACATGGATCACCCTCTCCTGATGCTGCAGTTGACCGCTCGCCAGCCAAGCTGGCGAGTGACGTGAGACCTTGGCAAACCGCTCCCAGACCGCCGGCCTCACAATCAAATTCACCGTACCTGTTTCATCCTCCAAGGTCACAAACGTAATCCCCTTGGCGGTGCTGGGACGCTGGCGCAGCAACACCAACCCAGCCACATAGACCACTTGCCCCGAAGTTCGGCGGGCCAGTTGGCCTGCTGGCGTGACATGAATATGGTCCAATATCTTGCGGTGGAAAGAGATCGGGTGAGCACGCAACGAAAGGCCCATGGTCTTGTAGTCTTGCAATACTTCCTGTTGCGGATCCAGCGCGGGCAAGCACAACAATCCATCATCCTCGTCGTCATCCGCAAGACCTTGCAGCAAGGGGGCCAATTTTGGATTCTCCTCTTGCGCCAGCGCATTCCAAAGTGCTTGTCGCCGATGAGCCGTCTTTGCTTGGAGGCCCGTCAATGCGTCCGCGCGTGCCAACCGCTGCAGAACGGCTCGACTCAATCCCGTCCGGCGCGCCAGGTCTGCGATGGAGACATAGGGTCCTTGGCGACGTGCTGCCATGATCCTTTGAATGTGTCTCTCCGAAACGCCCACCAACAACCGAAATCCCAGACGCAGATCGCAGCCATGTTCCGTCTGGGGGGCGGGCTCCAGGGTACAGTCCCAATCGCTGGCATTCACATCCACGGGACGCACCGTCACGCCGTGCGTCTGCGCGTCGCGCACCAGTTGGGCTGGGGCATAAAAACCCATGGGTTGGCTATTCAACAGGGCGGCAACAAAATGGGCCGGATAATAACACTTCAACCAAGCGGATACGTAGACCAACAGAGCGAAGCTGGCCGCATGGGACTCTGGAAATCCATACTCGCCAAAACCGCGCATCTGTTGAAAAATTTGCTCGGCAAATTTGCGTGACAGGCCGCGTGCCAGCATCCCTTGGATCAATTTCCGCCGAAAGGCGTCGATCACTCCTGGTCGCCGCCAAGCCCCCATGGCTCGTCGCAGCTGATCGGCCTCGCCGGGGGTGAATCCTGCGGCCACAACGGCCAGTCGCATGGCTTGTTCCTGGAAAATCGGGACCCCCAGGGTCTTTTCCAGCACGCGTGCGATCTCGGCATTGGCATAGGTGACCGGCTCTTTACCAGCCCTGCGACGCAAATAGGGATGCACCATCTCCCCTTGAATGGGGCCTGGTCGTACGATGGCCACTTCGATCACCAAGTCATAAAAGCAACGTGGCTGCAAGCGAGGCAGCATGCTCATTTGTGCTCGGCTCTCGATCTGAAACACACCCATCGTGTCGGCCTGGCAGATCATGTCATACACGCGTGAATCCTCGGCGGGAATTCCCGCCAGCGTCCAGGATATCCCCTGATGTTGCTCGATGAGTTGAAAGCAGCGGCGAATCGCGGTCAACATCCCCAGTGCCAAGCAATCCACTTTCAAAATGCCCAATTCCTCCAGGTCGTCTTTCGCCCAACCGATGACCGTACGACCTTCCATGGCGGCGTTTTCGATTGGCACCAATTCGCACAAAGGGCCCCGCGTCATCACCATGCCCCCCACATGCTGTGATAAATGGCGTGGAAACCCCATCAATTCCTGGACCACGTACACAAATCGTTGACCGATCGCCGATTGAGGATCCAACCCCACTTCACGGCAGCGGTCGGCCAGCGATGATTCTGGATGATAGCCATCCACCTGCTTGGCCAAGGCATCCACGCAGTCCGCAGACAAAGAGAGGGCTTTCCCCACATCGCGAACTGCGGAACGTGCTCGATAGGTAATCACCTCGGCGGCGATCCCCGCACGTTCGCGACCGTCCTTATCGTAGAGGTATTGCAATACC
>SXHS01000086.1 GCA_005773145.1 Planctomycetaceae bacterium
GCCTTCCTGCTGGTTCCCTATATCACGAATTTCCGCGCCTTGTTGATCCTGGCCATAGCCCTCGCGGCGACAACGCTCCTACTGGCCCAACGTGAAACGCGCCTCGCCGCGCAACACAGACTCGGCCTATCGGGCCTCGCGATCCTTGCCGGCTTGGCTGCCATGGTTTTGTTCGCACTGGCGGACACGTTCTTGGGCAAAGATCAGACGTTGACTCACGGATCCCAGACGTTTCGGCTCGTATTCGAGAAGCCAACGTTCTTCGGCAACATCAAGGTTGTGGACGCGTTTCCCAGGCGAGGCGGTCCAGGCGCAAAAAAACGCGCCTATCTCGTCGACGGACTCGCGCAATGCGTGACCCGTGGGGACGGCCAACCGGGCTCTATCTATACCTACGGCATGGAAGCGGTTGGTCGCGGGTTGGTTCCAAACCCCCGTGCGATTCTGGTGCTGGGGCTTGGAGGGGGTACCTTGCCAAAGCGATTCGCAAATGGCGATGTGCAGATTGATGTCGTGGAAATCAACCCGGTTTCGATTCCGATTGCCGAGCAATTTTTCGCGTACGACCCGAGTGTTGCGCAACATTATTTGGAAGATGCCCGCGTCTTTGTACGCCATTGCCAAAAGAAATACGATCTGGTCTTTGCCGATCTTTTCCACGGCGACTCCACACCCGAGTATTTGCTGTCAGCGGAGTTCATGGTGGACCTGTCTCGTTGCGTGACTCCACGGGGTGGTGTTGTGTTCAATATGGTGGGGCATACTGATGACCGATTCCAGGAAGCGCTCTACAGCTACGCAAAAACGGTCAGTGCCGCGTGGCCTCATTTACGTTTGTTTCACCCGAGCAAGAACCAGGGCGTCTGCAATCTAATCCTGCTGGCCAGCCCCTCGCCCCTGGAATCGCACGCCCCGGCAGCGATTCCCGTTCCATTGGCCATGCAGGCGTCCGTGCAGAACCTACTGTCTCCGCAGCTGCTGGACCGCGATCGATTGGCAAATGCCGTGCTGTTGACCGACGAGCATAACGTGGCATCGCTGCAGCAGGCCTGGGGCTTTCTCAAATCGCGAATTCCGGTGATCGAATCGCAGCCGGCGGCACTGTTGGTCAATTGATCTCAGCTACAACCACTCACTCCGCCCGTTGATCCTGGCCGAATCATGCGCACTGAGGTGCTAGCAATTTCGGGTTTGCCGCATCGTGCCCGTTCGGCTAGCAGGGACGATTCTCTTAGGCAACTGGCATAACCCGAATGAACGGTATGCACAAAGGAACGACGGATCGAGCTTGCCAAACAATCGATCCATTCCGATCGGCTCGGTATCCGATGTTTATTAGACGTAGTCGTCTCGGGGCCGCGTGCTCGCGGTGCCTGCATGATGCGGAGTGCGGAACAGGAAGTTCGGCGGCGGAACTGTTGCACGCTGACAGAACCATCGCCCGATACCAGGCCAGGAGTAGGCCCCTATGCAGCGAGCCCCCTCGTCTCCTCGATGGCCCTATGTGTGCATTGTCGTCTGCCTGTTCATCATGGCCGTGACGGCCACCAAGACTTGGCAGTCCATTCAGCACTACGGCCAACCGAATCAGGTCCGAAACACAGCGCCCACGCGCATGGCGATGGTTGCCACGTTTGCCGCTGATGGTGATCGTACCGAGCAGAACGCGCCGGTTCTCTATCGGGCCCAACTGCGAGCGTCCTACCTTCTGCCCGAATTGCCGCAACAAGTTGTGGCCGCGACTTCAGACGAAGGCTCGTCCGAGACATTCGAGGACGACGAAATCAGCCCAACGTCCGCAGGGCTCCCCGAGAACGTAACCCCCGAGGATCTCGTCGTCGAAAAATCCGCGACAGACGAGAAAACGCCGTTGCGTGTAGCATCCGCACCCGTTGGCCATTTGCCCATCCAAGCCCAGGACGTTCCCGACGAGGCCTGGCGAGACTTGATCGCGTCGGTCCAGCAACCAGCCCTGTCGATGCCAGCACTAGATCTGCCTGACGTTCCGCGAACCGAACCAGCGCCCGTCCCCGCCGAGCCGGTGCCCATGATCCCCACCCCGTCTCCCGAGCCAACGGACTTGGTGGTTGATGAGGTCGTGGTTGATGAGGTGGCGACAAATGAAGTGCCTCCCGACCAAACCGCTGCCCCCACCGCGTCATCGGACAGCGACCAAGCTTTCGCCGAGCCTGAGCCCGTCACGAGCTGGCCATGCCCGGACGCCCTACTGGAACAACTGCAAGGTCTGACCGAGCCCGACGCAGTAAGGGCGTGGGCGCAGCGAGTGGCACAAGGACTGGGGGCCTTCGATACGATTCCTACGTTGGAGGCCTCCGAGGTAGAGGGGCAACTTGAGCAACTCCAACAGTGTCTGGCGGAGGTCGATGGGTTGTCCGTACAGGGGCTCGACCCCGACCAGCAGTCGGAGTTACTGCGATGCCGCTACGCCCTGCAGCGTCGTGTGGATGTGTGGCAACAGGTGCATACGATCGCCAAGTCGACAGATGGGACAAAACCACGAGGTGTGCGGGTTCAGAGCCTTTCCCAGGAAATCTCCAAGTCCGCCGCGCTTATCAAGCCAGGAACTCAGGGGGATGCGTGGCGCAAGTTTTTGTTGCTCGACGAACTTGGTCAATTGCGGCAGGGGAATTCCGACTTGCTGACCGTGCAACACCGCGAATTGGCGCAAAAGCTCTTGGCCCGCTTAGAACACCCGTCTCTTTCCGAAGTGCAGCGGCACTTCATCCGCCAGCCGGCCTTCCAACAGCTCGCCGAGGGTGCGCGCGAATGGACCACAGAGCCGATCGACAACGACGGCCTGATCGCACTACTTGAGTCGCTGGAGGACTATGAATTTGGGCCCACGGAAACGACCGCCGGTCGCGTTGCGAGTTGCTGGAATCGGGTGGTTTGGTCCGCCGATCCTGCCTTGCAGAAGCTGGAGACCGTGATTGCGACACACTATCGCAATGCCAACGTGCGGGTCGCCGTGTCCGAGACTCTGATCAATCAGATTCTGCCGGACCAGCCGATTGTCGAGGAAGGAGTCGCCGAAAACATCTTGGGTGCTGACGTCCGTGGACGAAGCGCGTCACTAACACGAATTTGGGTACGACTCCTACCTGATGGAAGCCAATTACGGCTTCTGCTGGAGGCAAAAGGTTTGGCAGCGTCAGATACCTCAGCCCGCAAAGGACCGGTGACCATGCGCAGCGAAGGGGAGTCCGCGTTCAGCGCTCAAAAGGGACTCCGCATTGGCCAGCATGGAGTGACGACGTCGGAGGCGCGGGCGAGTTCGCAGGGGAACGCCCAGTTGCAAGGCCTGAGTTCGGATTTCGACGATGTGCCGCTCCTCGGCGGTCTAGTGCGGGCCATGGCCAAGGGGCAGCATGAGCGACAACAGCCGATTGTCAACGCGGAAGTGAATCATCGAGTTGCAAATAAGGCTAAGCGGCGCATGGACCGCGAGACCGAACAGCGGCTCGCTGACGCCGAAGCATGGCTGGCGACGAACGTCATGAATCCACTGTCGCAGCTCGGATTAAATCCCTTAGCCATGCATATGGAGACTACGAATCAGCGCGCGATCATGCGCTGCCGACTAGCCAGCGACCACCAGTTGGCAGCCTCAACGCCGCGGCCTCGGGCCCACCAAAACAGCGTGGCCAGTTGCCAAGTCCACGAGTCGGCAATTAACAACCTCGTCCAACAATTGGCGTTCGACGGCTATCAGGGATCGTTGGAGTCCCTTTATCGGCAGTTGGCCCAAAGACTTCAGCGACCGGACTCCGACACGTTACCGGAAGATCTCCCCGACGGCGTGACCATTAACCTGCCCGCGCAAGATGCCGTACGCGTTACCTGCGCGGAGAATCGTGTCACCGTAACGGCGCACTTCGCAAAACTATCCGATGGCTCACGCACGTGGCGCAACTTTACTGTCCGTGCTCACTACGTGCCACAAACGGAAGGCTTGCGAGCTCAGTTGGTGCGGGATGGCGTCGTCGAACTCCAAGGTGAGCGGCTGGGAATTGGGGACCAAGTTGCCCTGCGGGGAATCTTTAACAAGGTCTTCTCACAGAATCGGCCGATCTCAATTCTCCCCCCCAAGGTTCAGCAGCGGCTGGAGGGGGCACAGGTCGCCGTGGATCAATTTGTGATTGTTGATGGTTGGATCGGTGTCTCACTGGCTGCGGACGACGCGGAGCAACGAGTCGCCAGGCGAAAGAAATTGGCCCAACCCTAGTGCCGAACCCCTCGCACTTCCTCGTTCACCGACTCCGTTGGCCGGAATACGCCCTCAGGGTCTGCCTGGGATGTGTTTAGCCGGCTGGCATTGCGGAAGCTATAGCGGCAAAACAATCACCAAGGGCCACCGGGACTCGTCAGCCGGAGCGCCTATGACCGCGAACCGGAAATTTGGTTCCACTAGTTGGGAAGTCTCCCCAGCTTCCCCAAGGTTTGTATTCTTCAGGACGTGTTTTCTCGGGGTGTGTCTTCTCAAGATGCGTCTTCTTCAAGGTGTGCTTGCTCAGGATGTGCGATCTTCAAAAACGTGCGCTGTTCTGACTCCCTCCCCCTTGCGGGGAGGGCCGGGGAGGGGGTTGCCAAGTGCGCGCCTGATGTCATTGACCTCCGTCGGATCGTTGCCCGATTCTCGCGCAAATTCAACTTGTTCTTTATCGCGGTACGTCTTGGGAATACAACCCCCTCCCCAACCCCCCCCGCAAGGGGGAGGGAGTCAGATCGGAGGATTGAGACGGACTGAGGATGTTTGAGCCTGATCAACTGGAACAAGATTTCCAGTTCTTGGTACTGGCCGCCGGTACTCCAGCGAGACCATTCCCGAACCGCCAACCGGACACGAGCGCGTTCCGGCTGTTGAAATACCATCCACGCACCGCCGGCGCGATAAAATACGTATTCCGCCCGGAAACAAGAAGCCCTATCAAAAATTTTTCGGGCCCGATTCTGACTTGTGCAGCACGAAGGGGGCTTTGCATAGGAACGAGGGTGCCTAAGTCACTTTCATCACAGGCTAGAAGCCTATGCCACTTTCATCACAGGCAGCCTGCCTGTGCCACGCTCGTTGGCTACTCAGCGGCAAGCATCAGGCTTGTGGATCACTGCGATACTTGCCGCGAAATTCATCCGCCGGATATTTCTGTTCGTTACGCACCATCTTGTGGCGCACGGCGGTGCTGAGATCGATCTCCATTTCGTTGGCCAGCGCTAACGCGTAGCAAACCACATCGGCCAATTCGTCGGCAACGGCCTGCCAGTTGCCGTCGTTAGGTGTGAGCTGGCGTGAGTCATCGACCGACAGCCACTGGAAGTGCTCCATCAACTCGGCCGCTTCGATGGCCAGCGACATGCTCAGATTTTTGGGGGCATGAAACTGCTGCCAGTCCCGTTGTTCCACGAATCGCCGAACTAATTGTTTTAGATCGTCGACCGTCGTGCTGGAATCTGGGAGCGTCATATATTGCCGCGATATCAGCCCACGTGCTCAAGGGCCATTGTCTGCATGGCATGATCGCTCTTGGCAATCACGACGATACCACTATCGGTAATCGTGAAGCCTCTCGCGCGATCCTGCTCCGGATCGTAGCCAATCTCGGTGTGCGGCGGGATGATGACCCCTTTGTCCAGGATCGCCCGACGCACACGAGCATGGCGACCAACCTGTACCCCTTCGAATAAGATCGAGTCGTCGACTTGCGCGAAGCTGTTCACGCGGGCGTTCGGTCCCAATATGCTGCGATTCACACGCCCGCCGGAAACCACGCAGCCGTCGCAGACGATGCTATCTAAGGCTTGCCCACACCGTTCCGCATCGCCTCGGCTGCCAAATACAAATTTGGGGGGCGGGAAATTGGGTTGGTGATAGCGAATCGGCCACGTCTGGTCGTACATATTCAGCATTGGATCAACGGCAACGAGATCCATATTGGCTTCAAAGTACGCATCCAGGGTACCGACATCACGCCAATAGGCGTCCTGTTTTCGGTTCTCGTCGCGAAACGGAAAGGCCTGGACTTTGTGCGTATTGATGATCGACGGAATCAAGTCCCGGCCAAAATCGTGTGAACTGCGGCGATTGGTCGCGTCTTGGCAGAGCTGCTCGAACAAAAATCGTGCCGTGAAGACATAGATGCCCATGGAGGCCAAGCAACGATCGGGCTGGCCCGGAATCGGCATGGGGTTTTGGGGCTTTTCCTGAAATCCGATGATGCGCGACTGATCGTCGACCTGCATCACACCAAATTCGCGGGCTGCATCCACGGACACGGGCAACGCGCCGACGGTCAAATCGGCGTCGTTCTGGATATGGAAATCCAGCATCGTCCGGTAGTTCATTTTGTAGACATGATCGCCTGCCAGAATCAGGACATGGCTGGGGCGTTCCTTCTCGATCGTGTAGATATTTTGATAAACGGCGTCCGCCGTTCCCTGATACCACTGTTCATCAATCCGTTGTTGGGGGGGGACGACGTCGATGAACTCGCCCAATTCCCGGCAAAAGTAGCGACGCCATCCCAGATTGATATGGCGATCCAGACTCATGGCCTTGTACTGCGTCAACACGAGCATCTTGCGGAGCCCGCTGTTGAGGCAGTTGGATAGGACAAAATCGATGATTCGGTATGCCCCACCGAAGGGGACCGCCGGCTTAGCTCGGTCCCGCGTGAGCGGCTCCAATCGTGATCCCTTGCCACCCGCCAGCACAACCGCGACACAGTCCATCGCACCCACCTCCACCAGCGACGGCCGGCCGGTCGGCCGAGACCCGTCTCGCCATGGTCCCATCGATCGCCCCTCGCCTGGGAGCGTTCCCACGTTTGACTCTGAAGATTGTATCGGCTCTCTTTGCAACCTACAACGCGAAAGGTTTACTCGCTCACCCTAACCGGAATATTCGGACGAACTGTGCGGTTTGAGCCAGCGTTGCATCCAGAGTTCCAAGACGATGAGGGCCCAAAGCCGGGCACTGTGGTCGTAGATGGAACGTTGGTGTTCCTCGACCCAGCGAGCGACCACGTGCGGATAAAAATATCGTGAAATGTGCGCCGACGACGCCAGCAGGGTCTCGCGTGTGAAAACGCCAAACTCGCCACGGAACCAGGCATCCAGCGGCACGCCAAATCCCATCTTTGGCCGTTGCCAAATGTCGGCTGGCAGCCAGTCAGCGAATGCCTGCCGCAACAGCCATTTGCCGCGACCATGGCGAAATTTCCACTCGACGGGAAGCCCCACGGCGCATTCGACCAGTCGGTAGTCCAGAAAGGGCTGGCGGCACTCGAGCGAATGGGCCATGGAGCTGATGTCCACCTTGGTCATCAAGTCGCACGGCAAATACGTGAACAAATCGGTGAGACTGGCCTGGGTAACCGAGTCTCGGCCGGCCGCCCGTTCCCAGTTGGTGTCGAGAAATCGGCTCGGGTCGGAATCCTCCAGCGACTCCAGAAAATCCTCGCGATATAAGGTCGCTCGCTGGGTCTCCTTAAAGATCGAGACCCATTCCAGGTAGCGTCGGCTGGGTGGGAGTCGAAGGTGCTCGGCAAAGCGTTTGGCCTGACGGATCCAGGACCGCTGCCGCGCGCTGGCAGGGAGCCGCTGCCAGCAACTCGCCGACAGCGCGCGGCGTAGAACTGCCGGGAGCCGATCGATGCGGTCGCCCCACGCGACGGCGGCATAGCGGGCGTAACCGGCAAACAATTCGTCACCCCCGTCTCCGGTCAGCGCGACCTTGACGTGCTGACGCGCCCACTGGGCTACGTACCAGGTGGGAATCGCGGAGCTGTCCGCCATTGGCTCGTCAAAATGCCAAATCAAACGTGGCAGCATTTCGATGCAGTCGGGAGATACTTGATACTCATGGTGATCGGTCCCGA
Source organism: Planctomycetaceae bacterium (assembly GCA_005773145.1). Classification (GTDB taxonomy): domain Bacteria; phylum Planctomycetota; class Planctomycetia; order Pirellulales; family Pirellulaceae; genus SXHS01. The sequence continues at coordinate 7,896 of SXHS01000086.1, forward strand.
GGTGTTGTGCCACCTGTCGCGCATAGCGCGTCTCATCGTATTCGGCCTGCCGAAAGCCGATGGAGTAGGTCTTGATGCGCGCATCGGTCAGCCGCTTCATTTGAGCCACGACCAAGGAGGAATCGACGCCACCGGACAAGAACGCGCCTAGGGGCACTTCACTCTGCATGCGGAGTTCGACAGCGGACCGAAACAAGCCTTGCACTTGCTCCACACACTCGCGCAGCGGCTGCGGCGGTTGCTGATGCAAGCTGGGGGACCAATACGGGGCCAGACGCAACTCGCCATCCCGCCATGTGGCATAGTGGGCTGGGGGCAACTTGCGAATGCCGCGAAAGATCGTGCGGGGGTGCGGCACGTACTGGTAGGTGAGGTATTCATCCAACGCGTTGGGGTCTAAATCGCGCGGTACCTCGGGCAGCTGCAAGAGCCCCTTCAACTCGCTGGCAAACAGTAGTTGGCGGTGATTGTGATGGTAGACAAGCGGCTTTTTTCCCAGACGGTCTCGTGCCAAGACCAATTGACGGCGACGTCCATCCCAGATCGCTACCGCGAACATGCCATTACAATGTTGAAAGCAGGCCGGGCCCTCGTCTTCGTAGAGGTGCACAAGCACTTCCGTGTCGCTCTGCGTGCGAAAAACGTGCCCCGCTCCCTCCAGTCGCCGGCGCAAGGACCGATAGTTGTAAATCTCGCCGTTGCAGATCACCCAGATCGAGCCATCTTCGTTGGCCAGCGGCTGTTGCCCCTGCGCTAAGTCGATAATGGACAGCCGCCGATGACCTAAGGCCACGCCGGGTATCGGTGCTCCGGACGCGTCGGTGGCCAATTCACGTCGATAGATCCCCTCGTCATCGGGGCCGCGATGGCGCAGCACGCCCATCATGCGTGCCACCGCTCCCTCCGGCACGCGACCGGCCATGTCACTCCAGACGGCTCCCACAATTCCGCACATGAAACCCCAGCTATGGGTTATGGTTGCTGCGAAGAACTCTCCATCAACTGGCGGTAGAGATCTCGATACTCGGACAACATACGAGGCAATGCAAACGCCGAGGCCACATGCTGTCGGCCGGCATCGGCCAATCGCCTAGCCAGGTTGGTATCTTCCAATAATTGCATGGTACACCGAGCGAGCTTGGCGCGATCCCCCACAGGGAACAAAAGGCCGCTATGGCCGTCGACAACCAGATCACGATTGCCGGGAATATCCGTCGCCACGACCGGTATCCCTGCGGCGAGTGCCTCCAGAACGCTGTTGGATTGTCCTTCATACTCACTGGTGCACCAAAGGCACAACAGGTGCGGAAGCCAGGCAATGGCATCGTCACGGTGCCCCAGCAGATGCACGCGATCTCGGATTTCGACCTGATCGCGAAAACGTTCCAGCCGTGCCCGCTGAGGACCATCTCCCAAAACGATCAAATGCACATCATCTCGCACCACCTTGAGCAAATCTGCAGCCCAGATGGCATCCTTGATTCGCTTTTGTGGCCAGAGTCGGCCTAGGACGCCAATGAGCCGTGCCTGCGAAGGAATTCCCACGGACTGGCATAGTCGCTCGCGTTCCCCGGCTGCGGGCTCCTGAGGAATTTCCACGGCATTGGCGATCACGCGAAATTTCTCCGCCGGGATCCCGCGTTCCACGTAATAGTCGCGCACCGCCGGGCTATTGACGACGATCCGTGACGATCGCCGAGCCAACCAACGATCGATGATGAGTTCATGATCAACCTTCCAAGCATCCACGCATCGCTCACTGGCAATCGTATGCGGCACACCGGCCCACCGAGCCGCCAGGCGGCCGTAACTGTTCGCGGCAAACAGCCAGGTTTGCACGATATCCGGAGACAATCGTTTGATCAGCCGCGTCAGACGCAACATCGCCAGTGGGTCGAACTTGAACCGTTTATCGATAAAATGCAACGGAATTCCGTGTTGCTGCAACACTTCCGCATACGGGCCACTGCGAGTCAAGACGCAAACTTGGACATCAAATTCGCTGCGTTCCAGGCCGGTTGACAAGAGTGTCAACTGCTTCTCGGCGCCGCATCGATCCAAGCTGGGAATGATCTGGACTAGTCGAATCGCCATGGCTGGGGACGCGCTCGATTCCGTAGGGATTGCCGAGCGCAAACTCGGCGTCGACGTGACTGACGCTGCCTCAATTTCCTCTGGGTCCAGGGCTGCTACATAGGGCAGATTGCGATAGGCCCCTCGCTGCGGCCGCATTCTAGGGGGCTGGTCACAGGCTGGGAAGCCTGCCGATTCGAGACGCACCGCTCAATGGACCTTCATCGTGGCTGCCGGTTCCACTACGATTGAGGGGTTACGATGGCGGGCAGGCGATAAGGAACGGTGTGGCATGACGGGGCATTGGGGATCAGAATCGGTTGCAGGGCATCCGTGTGACGTCTACACGCCGCCGCGCATCAACGACGACGGCTTCGTTCTGCTTTACCTGCACGGTTACCATATGGGCAGTCTGCGGGAACAGACCCCGTATTTGCAGGCATTCGATCGACATGGCCTACCGGTCGTCTGCCCGGTGACACGGCAGAGTTGGTGGACCGATCGTCGTTGCCCCGCTTTCGACCCGCAACTATCGCCCCAGCGGCACATCCTCGACAACGTTCTTCCCTTCATGCAACAGCGATGGGGAGTCACCCCGCCACGTATTGGCCTGTTCGGGACAAGTATGGGGGGGCAGGGGGCCCTACGACTGGCCTACCAATTCCCCGATCGGTTTCCCGTAGTAGCAGCCATCGCTCCGGCTATCGACTTCCACCACCGGCTTCGCGAGGGGGATGAGATTTTGGCCCAGATGTATCGTGATGTGGAAGATGCCCGCCAAGATACGGCCATTCTGCACATCCATCCACTTAATTGGCCACGCTACCAGTTTTTCTGTTGTGATCCGGCTGATGGGGATTGGTTCGACAGCGCCGATCGATTGCGCATGAAGCTGATGTCTCTGGGCGTTCCCTTCGAGTATGATTTGGAGACCACGGCGGGGGGCCATGGATTCGGCTATTACAATCGGATGGCCGATCGGGCGATCGATTATCTGGCATCGCGACTGCGCGATCGCCAGCGGCAATTACTGTGAGGACGCCGTATGCCTGAATCGGATATCGTGATCAAAGGGGCCCGCGAGCACAACTTGCAGTCCGTCGACTTGGTGATGCCACGCAACCAGTTGATCTGCTTGACAGGCGTTAGCGGCAGTGGCAAGAGTTCCCTCGCCTTCGATACGCTCTACGCCGAGGGACAACGGCGGTATGTACAGAGCCTGTCCAGCTTCGCCCGCCATTTCATGGGGCAAATGCCCAAGCCGGAAGTCGACTTCATTAGTGGGCTCAGCCCGTCGATCTCTATCTCGCAGAAGTCCGCCGGGACCAACCCGCGATCGACGGTGGGGACCATCACAGAAGTCTACGATTTCCTACGCGTCCTCTATGCCCGTGTTGGCGATGGCCAATGCCACCAATGTGGTCGCCCCATTACCGCACAGACTCGCGAGCAGATCATCGCCACCATTCAGCAGCTGGAGCCGGGCACGCGCGTCGTCCTGCTGGCGCCCCTGATTCGTGGCCAAAAAGGCGAGTATCGCGACTTGCAAGCCGACCTGCTGAAACAGGGCTTTGCCCGCGCCCGCGTGGACGGTCGACTGGTCCACTTGTCCGACGACCTGGGACTTGATCGTCAGATGCGTCATAACATCGAGGTGGTGATTGATCGCCTGGAGGTGCAGCCCCAAATTCGGTCCCGATTGGCAGAGGCCGTTGAGCTGGCCCTAAAGGTTGGCGAAGGGAGCTGCATTGTCGCACCCGACACGTCTGAGGCCGCGGCGGATCGCGTCGCTGAGCCGGTCGCTGCGCCCGTGTCTCGAGGCCGGTCGCGCCGCGACGGCACGACGCGACAACAATCCTCGGCCGCCACATCGCAAGACCTGTTGCTGTCGGTCGCATACGCCTGCACACACTGTCAGATTAGCTTTGATCCCCCCAGCCCACAGCTGTTCAGTTTTAACAGCCCGCAGGGGATGTGTCCGGATTGTGACGGCTTGGGGGAACAATTCACCTTCGCCCCCGAGCTGTTGGTTCCCGACCCGCGCCTTTCCTTCCGCCTCGGCTGCTTTCCACTCTTGGGATCGCTCCGATCCATGGGCCGCTGGAAGCGACATATCTATCAGGGCCTGGCCGAGACGATTGAGCGGCGGCAAGAACTTCCAGCGGGCACACTGCTCAACACGCCCTGGAAGGATCTCGACCCGAGCTTGCAGCACGTTTGGCTCTGGGGAACGGGCAAACAGCATGTTACCTACACATGGCGTGCCGGCTCGTCCCCCGTCAAGCACGGTGGCCTGTACGCCGGCATCATTCCCGAACTCGTGTCGACCTACCAAGCCACGCGCAGCCCGATACAGCTGGCGCAGTTGGAAAAATACATGCGTCGGTTGCATTGTACCACCTGTCAGGGTGAACGACTGAAACCGCAGGCGCGTGCCGTTACCGTGAGCACCGCGCATCCACGCTTCGCGGACCAACCTCTGCGGACACTCCCCGCGATTTGCCAGATGCCTGTCGGCGAGGTCACCGATTTTTTCAGCGACCTTACGCTGGATGCAACCCGGACACTGATCGCTCAAGAAGTGCTCAAGGAGATCCGTGGACGGCTACAATTTCTGCGGAATGTCGGACTCGACTATCTGTCACTCAGTCGTACTGCACCCACGCTGTCAGGAGGTGAATCACAGCGTATCCGCCTGGCCAGCCAATTAGGGTGTGGGCTGGCGGGCGTCCTCTACATCCTGGATGAGCCCTCGATTGGCTTGCATCCGCGTGACAATGATCAGTTGCTGAGCACCCTGGTGCAATTGCGCGATTTGGGAAACACGGTCGTCGTGGTAGAGCACGATGAGGACACCATGCGGGCCGCCGACCAAATCATCGATTTCGGTCCCGGGCCTGGGGTTCGCGGCGGTCGCGTCGTGGCCCAAGGATCATTGGACGATGTCGCCAATAGTCGCGAAAGCGTCACCGGTCAATTTCTCGCCGGCACTCGCCGTATCGACGTTCCCTCACAACGACGGCCATCGAGCGACAAGCAATTGGTCATCCGCGGCGCCACGCATCACAACCTGCGTCAAGTTGATGCGACCATTCCGCTGGGCGCCTTCGTGTGCGTGACCGGCGTATCCGGGTCCGGCAAGAGTTCCTTGGTCAATGACATCTTGGCAGAGGCCCTCCAGCGAGACTTAAACCAGGGGAATGGCGAACCCGGGCACTTCGATAGCCTGGAGGGGCTGGAACATCTAGACAAGATGATTGCCATCGATCAGTCTCCCATCGGACGCACGCCACGCTCCAATCCGGCAACCTATATCAAGGTCTTCGACGACATCCGCAAACTTTTTCAGCAACTGCCGGAAGCACGTCGGCGTGGCTTCAAGCCAGGCCGCTTCAGTTTTAACGTCGAGGGAGGCCGGTGCGAGGCATGTAGCGGCAACGGTTCCACTCGCCTGGAAATGGATTTCCTGGCAGACGTCTGGGTGACCTGCCCAGTATGTGGCGGGCATCGCTTCAATCGCGAGACCTTGAATGTACGTTTCAAGGATAAGTCCATCGCCGACGTGCTGGAGTTGGATGTCCAACAGGCGTTGGAATTGTTTGAGAACATTCCGGCCGTCGCCCACAAGTTGCAGACCTTACACGACGTGGGGCTGGACTATATCAAGCTGGGACAGCCCTCGCCAACGCTTTCTGGCGGGGAGGCCCAACGCATCAAGCTGGCGCGTGAATTGGCCAAACGTAGCACGGGCCGCACTTTGTACCTGCTCGATGAACCGACGACTGGACTGCACTTCGCGGACATTCAGTTGCTGCTGAAAGTGCTCCACGCCTTCGTTGACGCAGGCAACACAGTCCTGGTCGTGGAACATAACCTCGATGTGATCAAAACAGCCGATTGGATCATCGACTTGGGTCCGGAGGGTGGAGCAGGCGGGGGGCGCATCGTGGCCGCAGGGACGCCCGAGCAGGTCGCCCAGGTCGAAGAATCCCACACGGGCCGCGCCCTCAGCCCCGTGCTGAAACCGAGAACCCCTGCCAAGTCGCCTACCAAATCGCGCGCCGCGAAGGGGCGTAAGTCGCAAGCAGCGACTCCCCATCAGGCAAGATTTCTCGAAGTACACGGCGCGGCTCAACACAATCTTAAGCACGTCGATGCCCGCATCGAGCGAGACCGCATGACCGTGCTGTGCGGCCACAGTGGCAGCGGCAAGAGCTCGTTGGCCATGGACACGATCTATGCGGAAGGCCAACGCCGCTATGTCGAGAGCTTGAGCGCCTACGCGAGGCAATTCGTCAGCCAGATGCAAAAACCTCGCTTCGACAAGATCGAGGGACTTTCGCCGGCGAGTGCCATTGAGCAGCAGAACTTGGGGCACAATCCTCGCTCCACCGTCGGCACCGTCACGGAGATCTAC